>JALHSW010000125.1 GCA_022865365.1 Acidimicrobiia bacterium
CTCGGCCGAAGCGGCGACACGTTCCTCAACACCGCCATCGAATGGCGCGACCCCTGCTGTCGCATCGAAGGCTGTCACGCCACCGACGGCCTCGAGATCCACCACACCACCCGCGTCACCGACCACGGCACCAGCTCCCTCGAGACCGAAGTCCGCATCTGCGCCCACCACCACGACCTCATCACCCACAAGCACTACCAACTCCAAGGCTCACACCACACAGGCTGGCGGCTCACACCCCCCGACCGGGCACCACCCCCCGACACCGGCTGAGCCGACGTCGACGACGTTGCGAGCAGCGACGCGTTCGATCGTGCAGGCCGGCGGGATCGGATCGATCCCCAGACGGCCGTCACCTAGCCTGGAAGGGTGAACCCGGGCCGAGTGCAGTACCTCGAGATCGACGGCGTCCGCATGCACACGGTCGGCTGGGCCCCCGCCACCGATGCTTCGGGCATCCCGGACGCCGCCACAACCGATGCAGCCACACCCGCCGCAGCCACACCCGCCGCAGGTGGGCGCCAGATCCTCCTGGTCCACGGCCTCGGCGCCAACACGCTGTCGTGGCAACCGGTCGGCCAGCTCCTCGCGGATCGCTTCGACGCGGCCGTGACCGCGGTCGACCTCATCGGGTTCGGACGAACACGCGCGCCGGAGCGGCGCGCGACGATCGCGACGAACCGCGACCTCGTGCTGGGTCTGCTGGAGCAGATCGGTCCCGCGACGATCTTCGGGAACTCGATGGGTGGCGTGATCGGTACCGGCGTCACCGCACGCCGCCCCGACCTCGTCGATGCGCTCGTGCTCGTGAACCCGGCGCTGCCGTGGGGTCGTGTCCCACCGTCGTCGTGGGTGCGGGTCGCGCGCTACATGCCGGTGATGATGCCGTCGCTCGGACGCCGAACGGTCTCGGCACGCGCCCGGATGCTCGGCCCGGAACGACTCGTCGATCTGAGTCTCGGGGTCACGTTGCACGACCCCGAGCGCCTCGACCCCGACCTGCGCCGACGCCTCGTGCTCCTCGCCGCCGAGCGCTTCGCCTACCCCGAGGCGGCCGCGGCCTACGCCGACGCGGCTCGGACGCTCATCCAGGAGGTCGCCGGCGACTTCGACGCCGACCTCGCCGTCGCGGCCGCAGCCCGCCCGACACTGCTCGTCCACGGTGCCGAGGACGCGCTCGTGAGCGTTGCCTTCGCCCGCGCCGCGGCCGTCCGCCACGGGACCGTCGACCTCTGCGTACTCGACGGGGTGGGTCATGCACCCCAGCTCGAGGCACCCGAGCGCTTCATGGCGATCGTCGAGCGCTTCCTCGACGAGGCGTGCGGCGTCCCCGCGCCCGGTCACGGCGGCCCCTCGGATGAAAGGATGGAGCCTCACGACGGATCGGACTCGAGGGCGACATGGCGGACACGGGGACCGGGGCGGGGTTCGGCGGCGGCCTCCTCGGCGAGCCCGTCCGCGCCTTCGTCACCGAGCTGACCGAGGTCCTCGGGGCGCTCCAGACCCAGGCCGGGACGGCCGCCGACGCAGCCGCAGCCGAGCGCGATGCCGCGCTGGAGGCCCAGGCGGTGGCAGCGAGCGTGATCGCCGCCGACGGACACCCGAGCGACGCCGAGCTCGCGGCCTTCGCCGAGGCGCTCGCACCCTGGTTCGAGTCGCTGCGCGGCGCGACTCCCGTAACGCTTCGCGACAGCGCCGCGATCCGCCAGCACCGCGGCTTCACCATCACACCATCACCGCTGTTCGAGACGATCGTCACGGCGGACGCGCGCGACACGACGACCAATTCCTGGCGGTACTACGACGCGGCGCTGCGGGTCGCCCACGCGGTCTGTGCGATCGACACCACCCCCACGCGCGAAGAGCTCCTGGCGGTCGACACCCTCCGGGCGATGATGCTCCGACGCATCAACGCGGCGGCGATCGAACGGCCCGCCGACTCCGGTCCGCGCCCACCCGGTGAGACAGGGAAGGCCGACGAGCCCAT
Source organism: Acidimicrobiia bacterium (assembly GCA_022865365.1). GTDB lineage: Bacteria > Actinomycetota > Acidimicrobiia > IMCC26256 > PALSA-555 > JALHSW01. Next base: position 1,988 of record JALHSW010000125.1, read on the forward strand.
CGACACGATCGAGTCGTTGCTCGAGGAGCTCGACAAGCTCATCGGCCTCGAAGCCGTGAAGACCGAGGTCCGACTCCTCACCAACCTCGTGCGCGTCGAGAACCTGCGCCGTGAGCGCAAGCTACCGGTCGTCGACCGCAGCCTGCACCTGGTGTTCGTCGGCAACCCGGGAACGGGCAAGACGACCGTGGCCCGGTTGCTCGCGCGCTTCTACAAGGTGCTGCAGGTCGTGTCGAAGGGTCATCTCGTGGAGACCGACCGGTCGGGACTCGTCGCCGGGTACGTCGGCCAGACCGCGCCCAAGGTGAACAAGGCATGCGACGACGCACGCGGGGGAATCCTCTTCATCGACGAGGCGTACGCGCTCGTGACCGACAGCGAGCAGGATTTCGGTGCGGAGGCAGTGGCCACGCTGCTCAAGCGCATGGAGGACGACCGCGATGATCTCATCGTGATCGTCGCCGGGTACCCCGCGCCGATGGCCAAGTTCCTGGGCTCGAACCCCGGTCTGCGGTCGCGGTTCCCGAAGACGATCGACTTCCCCGACTACACCGACGACGAGCTGGTCTCGATCTTCGAGTCGATCGGGAAGGAGCATCACTACGAGCTCGACGAGGGCGGCCGCGCCGCGGTGAAGGCGTACCTCGCCGCGCAGCCCCGGGGCGAGAGCTTCGGGAACGGCCGACTCGCTCGCAACCTGTTCGAGGACTGCGTCACCCGCCAGGCGACACGGATCGTCGGTGACGCGAACCCGTCGAACCAGCAGCTCATCACGCTCGTCGCCGCCGACGTACCGCCGATCACACCATGACCGTCGTCGCGAAGCGCCTCCTTGCCCTGGTCGTCGCGTTGGCCCTCGTCGGCGCCGCGTTCGGAATCCGCGCACTGGTCGACGGTGGGAGCGACGGCGGCGGTGGCTCGGACGCAGCGCTGTCGCTCCTCTGCTCCGGGGAGCTCGGAGTCTGCGACGCGCTCGCCCAGGCCGACCTCAACATCGACGTGACCGTCGCTCCCGCGGGGACGTCGGCCGACGAGCTCGCCGCCGGTGACCTGCGAAGCCTCGGCTACGACGGGTGGCTCACCTTCGGGCGCGAGGCCGAGATCGCACGTGACGCACGCGACCGCGCCGGGCTCCCGCGCACGCTCGGACGACCAACCGCACCGATCGGGCGCTCGCCACTCGTGCTCGCGGTGTGGAAGGACCGGGGCGACGTCCTGGCGTCGCACTGCGGCGGCAAGCTCGACTGGCGCTGCATCGGCGACGTGGCCGGGGCGTCGTGGGCGTCGATCGGCGGCGAGAGCGCGTGGGGCACGGTGAAGCCCGGCCACGCTGATCCGGCCGCCAACGGTGACGGCCTGCTCGTGATCGGCCAGGCCGCCTCGGACTTCTTCGGCCGCTCCGACCTCTCGCGCGACGACTACACCGACGACGCGTTCCTCGACTGGTTCGGGCGCCTGGAGCGCTCCATCCGCTTCGACCCCGGCTCCGCGTTCGAGCGAATGCTCGTCGGCGGCCCGGCGATCTACGACGTCGTGGGCACCACCGAAGCCGAAGCCGCGCCCCTCCTCGCCGACGCCTCAGCCGACCGCCGGGCGCAGCTCCGCCTGCTCTACCCTTCGCCAGTGGCCAGCGCCGACGTCGTGTACGTGCCGATCACCGGTGCCCCTGGTGCCGGCGAACTGGGCGACATCCTGACCGGCGACGACGGACGGGAGGCGCTCGCGGCCGCCGGCTGGCGCGTCGACGGCGAGCCCCGGGCCAAGGGCATCCCCGCCAAGCCGGCGCTGCCCGCCCGGCCGAACCTGCCGAATGCAGGCTCGCTCGAGGCGCTCCTCGAGACATGGAGAGAGGTCACCGGATGAGTCGAGCCGGGATGGGTCGAGCCGGGATCAGTCGCACGATCACGGGCGTTCTGGCCGCAACGCTGTTCGTCGGTGCGGTCGTCGTCGGCGGCACGACCACGAAGCCTGCGGCCGCTGCCGACGGGTGCGTCACGGTCGACATCGCGTCGTCCCCCGAGAAGCTCGAGCTGTTGACCGACCTCGCCAAGCGCTTCGGGCGCTCCGACCAGGCGACGGTCGGCGGTCGGTGCGTCACCGTGAAGGTGGCGAAGCAATCCTCGGGCGCGGCGGCATCGCTGCTCGCAGCGGGCTGGCCCAAGCCGGCCGCGAACGGGGCCCGCCCCGTGATCTGGTCGCCGGCCGCGAGCACGTGGGGTGCGGTCCTCGACCAACGCCGCGCCGATGCCGGCAAGACGCCCTACGTCACCACGCCGGGCAAGTCGTTCATGCTCACGCCGCTCGTGATCGCCATGCCCAAGCCGATGGCCGACGCGCTCGGCTACCCGGCGACGCCGATCGGGTTCTCCGACATCCTCGCTCTCGCCCAGGACCCGGCAGGCTGGGCCGGCAAGGGTCATCCCGAGTGGGGTTCGTTCAAGCTCGGCAAGACCAACCCGAACTTCTCCACGAGTGGCTTGTCCCAGACGGTCGCGCAGTACTACGCCGCGACGGGCAAGACGAGCGACCTCACGCTGGAGGACCTGGCCCGGCCCGAGGTGGAGGCGTTCTCCCGCGGCGTCGAGTCGGCCGTCGTCCACTACGGCGACACGACGCTGACGTTCCTCAACAACCTCTACCGCGCCGACCGACGCGGCAGCCCCTATGGGTACGCGTCGGCGGTGGCCGTCGAAGAGAAATCGGTCCTGGACTACAACCGTGGGAACCCCGACGGGATCCTCGATCCGGGTGAGCAGCCGCGCAAGCCGCGCATCCCGCTCGTCGCGATCTACCCGAAAGAGGGCACGCTCTTCTCTGACAACCCGCTCATCGTGCTCGACGCGCCCTGGGTGTCGAAGGCCGAGGCCGCGGCGGCCCGCAAGTTCTCCACGTTCGTGACCGAGCCCAAGAACCAGCGTCGTGTGCTCAAGTTCGGATTCCGGCCCGGCAACGCCGCGGTGGCGATCGGCAAGCCGATCACCACGGCGAACGGCGTCAACCCGAACGAGCCGCAGACCACGCTCGAGGTCCCGAAGCCTCCGGTGCTCGCCGGCGTGATCGACGAGTGGAACCAGGTTCGCAAGAAGGCGCGGGTGCTGCTCGTCGTCGACGTCTCGGGCTCGATGGGCGACGAGGCCGATCCGGGCTCTGGTGCCACCAAGCTCGACCTCGCCAAGAAGGCGGCCGTCGCCGCGCTCGGCCAGTTCCAGCCCGAGGACGAGGTCGGCCTGCGCATCTTCTCCACCGACCTCAACGACCGCGAGCCGACCGACTACCGCGACGTCGTACCGATCGGGCCGATCTCGGCCAACAAGCCCGACCTCGAGAGCAAGATCGAGCAGCTGGA
>JALHSW010000126.1 GCA_022865365.1 Acidimicrobiia bacterium
GCGGGACCATCACCATCGTCTTCTCCGACATCGAGTCCTCCACCGAGATGGCGATGTCGCTGGGCGACACGAAGTGGTTCGACGTGCTCGGGGAGCACAACGAGATCATCCGGCGGAACCTCGAGCGCTACGACGGCACCGAGGTCAAGTCGCAGGGTGACGGGTTCATGCTGACCTTCCCTGGTGCGCGTTCGGCAATGCTGTGCATGATCGACGTGCAGCGCGACCTCGCCCGACGCGCGAGCAAGGAACCCGAGTCGCCCATACGGATCCGCATCGGCCTGCACACCGGCGAGGCCATCGTCGATGCCGACGGCGACCTGTTCGGCAAGCACATCATCATGGCGGCGCGCATCGCGAACCTCGCCGACGGTGGCCAGATCCTCGCCTCGTCGATCACCAAGGAGATCACCTCGAGCCGGGGCGACCTCGAGTTCGGAGAGGCGCAGGACGTCGCGCTCAAGGGGATCGAGGGGACCTATCAGGTCCACGAGGTGGTCTGGGCCGAACCCGCCGACGGCGAGGCGTCGTCGGCGGGCTCCTAGGCGCGGCTCGTCCCGAGACCGGGCGGTCGGCGGTGGCTACTCGGTGCGCAGGAGCGCGGCCACCTTCTCGCGGCGGGCCCGGCGCGCGGGGTACATGGACGCACCGACGGCGGTGAGCAGGGCGAGCGGTACCAGGAGCGCGAGGAGTAGCGGCACGACGGCGCCGCCGTGCACCCCGAGCTGGTCGGTGACGCGGCGCCAGAGCAGCGAGCCCAGCAGGAGCCCGGCGGGGACCCCGATGAGCACCATGGCGGCGGCAAGGACGGTGCCCTCCCAGCCCAGGACCCGTCGCAGCCGACGCGCCGGGAGACCCAGGGCGCGGAAGACCGCGAGGTCGAGCGTCCGCGCCCGCACGCTGACGGCCATGGTGTAGACGAGGACGAAGATCCCCATCAGGGCCGCGACCGCGAGTCCGAGGAGCGGGAGTTGGCGCACGCGGTGCAGGTTGACGATCTGGGCCGGGACCAGGTCGGTCGCGATCTCCTCGGTGTAGTCGTGGTCGAGTGCAGTAAGGCCCCTGGTCGCGTCGCCGCTCCGAAGGCGAGCCAGCACGAGCCGCGGGGTGACGTCGCCGCCCGCGGCCTTGATCCCGTCGAGTGTGATGATCCCGTCATGACCGATGTCCAGCTCGCCGAACACCGGTGCCAGCGACTGGCCGACGACCCTCATCCGGCGCGGCTTCGTGGGACCACCCAAGTCGAACTCGCCGTTCTTGACCGAGAACGTGACGGTCGAACCGATGTGGACTCCGAGCCCGTCGAGCGCCGCGGCACCGAGCGCCACTTCGCTCGCGGTCCGGGGGAGGCGACCTGCGACGAGGTCCGGGGGCGCGTCACCCTTCGCGTCGAACGCGAGGAACCCGGCCGACTTCCCGTCGACGGATGCCACGCCGTACCGCGCCTTCGTGTGCGCCCGAACTCGGGGGTCGTTGGCGAGCCTCGTCGCGGTGGTGTCGGAGAGCGGGAAGTTGAGGTTGCCGATCGCCGCATCCCACTGCCAACCATGCGCCTCCGGCACCGAGTACAGGTGATCGACGCTGGCGACGTACACCCCGAGCGCGGTCACGATGGCGAGAACCGCGGCACCGGCGGCGATCGCCTGACGTGACGGCACGGAGCGGGTCCGCCGGGAGCGGGCGAAGGCGAGGTACGCGCCCAGCGTGAGGTCGGTCGGAGCCCCGACGCGCCCGAGCCAGGCTGCGAACGTTGCCCGAGTCGACGGCGCGAGGTCACGCGCTCGCCGGGGTCGCCCGAACAGGAAGCTGCACCCGAGCATGAACACCACGATCCCGAGCGCGCCGACGCCGAGGACAGCCACGTTGACCTGGAAGCCACCCTGCAGCTCGAGCTGTCGGCCGATCCCGATGGGGTACCGACCCGACAGGCCCAGCGCGACTCCCAGGGCGATGACCGTCCCGCCGAGTGCGGCGGGAAGCGCGCGCACCGCGGCGGCGGCGCCGAGCTGGGGCGCAGTGCATCCGAGCGCGCGAAACGTGGGCGTGTCGCCGTCGTGTGCGCGCTGCTCGGCCCGCAGCATCAGCGCGACGCCGAACGCGGCCGCCAGCGCGATCCCGATGCCCAGCGCGAGCAGTGCCGTGGTCTCGAGCTGGACCGGCGTTTCCAACGATGCCCGCTTCACCGTTGGCGGCGCAGGGTAGATCTGGAGGGGGTCCACGCCGGCGGGAGTGCGCGCCCTCAGGGCCTCGACCAAGTGCTTGCGTCCGCGCGTGCCGTCGCGCAGTTGTATCTGGTAGCCGGCGCCGAAGTTGAGGAACTCGTCGCGATGGGCCTCGTAGAAGTCGCTCGAGAGGCGCATCTGGCTCGTGGACCCGTATCCCGAATTCCCCAGCTGGTGGAACTCGTCGATGCCGATGTCCTGCGCCCCTCGCGCCACGCCGATGATGTGGAAGCGGTACCGCGGTCCGGTGGGTTCGTAGACACCATTGCTGATCTTGTCGAGCTGCTCGAGGCCGAACGCGCGAACGGGCACGGTGTCGCCCACCGAGAGACCGAACTCCTGGACGAAGGCCTGGTTCACGACGACCTCGGACGGGTCCGTGCCGTCGGGAATCGACCCAGAGAGGAGCCGCGTCGTGGGGTCGAGTGCCGACCAATCGACGGCCGTGCCGTTGATCGCCCCGATCATCCGTCCGGCGCCGGCGGGTGAGGTCAAGGCCAGTCCCACGTAGGTGTATGGATCGGCGCGCACGACCCCGGGGATCGCGAGCACCTGTCGTTGGGTGGTCGACGAGGACGGGTCGTTGACCGCCAGGTCGTACTGCCGGGCGTTGGCGAGGTAGCGGTCGACGACCGACGACGAACGCCTCGCTCCGGCAACCAGCGAGATCGCGAGGCCACCCGCGAGGCCGACGAAGATCATCAGGACCACCAGCCCCCGCCAACGTCGGCGGGCCTGGACGTGCGCAAGGAAGAGGACGCCCCGGTTCACGGACCCACCATGGGCCTCGGCCGGGGAAGCCGTCAATGGTGCGTCCCCGCCTCTCGTGGTCGTGCTGGCAGCCCATTCGGAAGCAGCTCGTGAGGTCTTCGCGGTACGGTTCCGCCGTCCGTATCGAGGCTCATGTGGGGGTGGGGGAGATGGCGCCGACGACCGAGGAGCTCCTTGCGCAGGTGCCACTGTTCAAGGATCTGTCGAAGAAGCATCTCCAACAGGTGTCGAAGCTGTCGACGCGGATCGATGCCCCCGCAGGCAAGGTCCTCACCCGTGAGGGAGAGGCCGGACACGAGTTCATCCTGATCCTCGAGGGAACGGTGGAGATCCGCCGTGGTGACGGCCTCGTCGCGACTCGCGGCGCGGGCGATTACGTTGGCGAGATCTCGCTGATCGAGCATCAGCCCCGCACTGCCACGGTGGTGGCGACGACGCCGGTCGTGCTCGAGGTCATCGGCCAGCGCGAGTTCGCCACCCTGCTGAGCGACGAACCCGAGATCGGCGAGCACATCAAGGCGACCGCGGTGGAGCGCCTCGCCGACCTCGACTCCTCCGACGGCTAGCCACGACGAGTCCGTACCGACGGGGTTGGCAGTGAGCCGGCGGACAAGCGCCTTCGAGTTTGCCGGTCCGCGGGCATACGCTGTCGGCGTGCGCCGATCACTCGTCCTCGTCGTCACGGTGCTCGCGGCCGTCGTCGCCTCGCTCGCGCCGGCCGTGGCGGGGGCCGCACCGGCCTCGCAGGCGAAGGGGGCGACCGTCACCGGTCCCGTCACCGGCGGTACGGGCGAGCCGACCCTGATCGCCACCGGGTTCGACCTCGCCGACGCGGGCTATGTCGCCGAGGAGTACTTCATCGAGGGCACGGCCACCGCGTACGACGCCGCCAAGCCTCTGAAGTCCGACGGGAAGTGGGCCGTGAAGCCGGTGAGCACGGCGCCGTACAAGACGCGCATCGTCGTCTACCGGCCGGAGAAGGCAAAGGACTTCAGCGGGACGGTCGTCGTCGAGTGGCTCAACGTGTCGGCGGGCTTCGACAGCGCGGCCCACTGGATGCACGTGCACAACGCGTTCGTCCGTTCCGGCGCGGCGTGGGTCGGCGTGTCGGCCCAGGCGGTCGGGGTGCAGGGTGGCGCCGAAGCCGTCGGTGGCGTCGCGGCGGGCGGGGTCAAGGCCGCGGACCCGGAGCGCTACGGCTCGCTCACGCACCCGGGCGACATCTACTCCTACGACATCTTCTCCCAGGTCGGGCGTGCACTCCGTGCAGGAGGGAAGACGGGCCCGCTCGCCGGGTTCCCGGTCGAGCGCGTGATCGGGGCGGGCCAATCGCAGGGGGCGATCTACCTCACGACCTACGTGAACGCGATCCAGCCCCGGGACAAGGTGTTCGACGGCTTTCTCCTCCACAGCCGGTTCGCCGGTGCCGCGAACCTCACCAAGGCACCACCGGCCCCGGCCGGCACCCCTTTCCGCAGTCTCATGCCGTCGCCGAGCCGCATCCGGACCGACACCGGCGTGCCGGTGCTCACGTTCGAGACCGAGTTCGAAGTCGCCTCCGCCGCCTCCGGCGCGTTCGTCGACGCCCGTCAACCCGACACGAAGATGCTCCGGCTGTGGGAGGTCGCGGGTACTTCCCACTTCGACACCTACGGCGCCCCCGGCTTCGGGTATCACGACCTCGGTGACGGCCAGGCCGAGCGCGACCTGCTCGATCCCGCCAAGCTGAGCGGTGGTCCGCTGAACTGCGCGCCCGCGATCAACTCGGGTGGTGCGTACCTCGTGCTGAACGCGGCCTTCTCGCAACTCGAGCGTTGGATCCGCGACGGCACACCCCCGCCCAAGGCGCCTCGCCTTGACGTGACGGCAGCGCCGAAGGGCGCTTCATCGGAGCCAGCCTCAGCGGCCGAGGAAGCGCCGACGGTGCACCGTGACGAGCACGGCATTGCGCTCGGTGGTATCCGGACTCCGCTCGTGGAGGCGCCGATCGCGACGCTCAGCTCCGAGGGTGCGACGGGCGGCACCTTCTGCCGAGTCTTCGGGACGACGGTGCCGTTCGACGCGGCCACGCTGTCGTCGCTGTACCCGACGCATGCCGACTACGTCGCGAAGTTCAACCAGGCGACCGACCGCGCGGTGTAGGCCGGGTTCATCCTTGCGCCCGAGGCGAAGAACCTCAAAGCGGCCGCGGCCGCGTCGAACGTGGGCGGGGGCTGACGCACCCGGGAGCGGCCGGACTCAGCCGAGCTGCTCGTGGAGGAACGCGACCACTTCGGGCCAGATCTGCGCGGCGAGCTCTTCGTCGAGGGTGCCGAGCGCGTTGTGCGGGCCCATGAAGGCATGCCCGGTTCCCGGATGGACGGTGAAGGTCACGTCCTTGCCCATGGCCTGGAGCTTGGCCTCGAGCGCGTGCGCCGCGTCGGGTCCGAAGAAGTCGTCGTTCTCGGCCATGTGCCCGCGGACGGCGGCGGTCATCGGCGCCCAGTCGGGCTCGGTGTCACCCTGGGGGAACCCGTAGAACGGGACCACGGCCTTGATGCGGTCGGGGCGGGCGGCGGCGAGGATCAACGACAGCATCCCGCCCATGCAGAAGCCGACCACGCCGAGACCGTCGCTCGTCACGGCGTCGTGACCTGCCAGGAAGTCCACGGCCCCGCTCATGTCCCGCGCCGCGCGGTCCGGCGGGAGGCTCTGCATGAGCGCTGCAGCCTTGTCCATCTCTTCGTGGCCGGCCAGCGCACCGCGGTACAGGTCCGGGGCCAGCGTGACGAACCCGGCCGCCCCGAGTCGGTCCGCCATCTCCTTGATGCCGGAGTCGAGGCCCCACCACTCCTGGACCACGACGACCCCCGGCCCCGACCCACTGGCCGGTGTGACCAGGTACCCCTGGGCGGTGTCGCCGTTGCTCGTGAACTCGACGTTCTCAGCCATGGTCGAGAAGGTAGTCCCCGAGCGTGAGGCAGTGGTAGTGCGCAGCGCGCCAGTCTCCCTGTCGACGCTCACGCGCCCCAGTCGGCGTCGAGGACCTGCGTCAGTGCTTCCATCTGCTCGATGTGATGCGCGACCGAGGTGCTCGGGAAGCGGTAGTTGAGCACGGTCGCGCCCGCGGCGACGTGCTCGACGGCCTGATCTCGGATCCGGTCCGGTTCACGCAGCGGGTCCACCGCGGGCTCGGGCCACAACGCGACGTCGAGTGGTTGCTCGCGCTTCGCCCAGGCGGGCGTGTCGGCGGCGCAGTCGAGCATCGAGCGCACCGCGTCGGGGCCGAGCAGGAACGGCACCCACGCGTCGCCGAGCTCGAGTGCGCGTCGAAGGGATCGGGGTGTGCGGCCGCCGACCCAGATCGGCACACGCGCCTGCACGGGGGTGGGGTCGACCACGACATCGTCGAACGTGTAGTGCGTTCCCGAGTACCGGGGTTCGCGCTGTCCCCAGGTCGCGCGGATCGCGCTCAGCGCGTCGTCGGCGGCGTCGCCCCGGCCCTCGAACGGCTTGCCGAGCAGGTCGAACTCCTCGCGCAGCGAGCCGACGCCCACGCCGAGCACCACGCGGCCGTTGCTCAGGCGATCGAGCGTCCCGTAGTGCTTCAGGATCTCGAGCGGGTGGTGGTAGGGCAGCACCACCATGTTGGTGGCGAGCCGGATCCGTGCGGTCAGCGCCGCGAGGTAGGCGAGTGTCGAGAGCAGGTCCCAGTACCGCATGCCCCGTCGCGCCTCGACGCCGACGGGGATCGCGACGTGCTCGCTCGCCGTCAGATGGTGGTAGCCGAGCCGGTCGGCCGCGGTGGCCACCGCCACCAGATCCTGGACCGACGCGTCGATCTCCCAGGCGTTGTGCGAGCGCGGCAGGAGGATCACGATGGGGGTGATGATCCCGACGCGGAGCTTGGCCATGTGGCGGGGCAGCCTACGCGTGGTGCCGGTTGGACGGTGCTCGCCTGGCCGGGGCGATCATGCGTGGGGCTTCGTCCCGTAAGGTTCCTGGGATGACCGACGAAAAGGACTTCTTCACTGCCGCGACCGAGGTGATCGGCCTCGAGCAGCTCGATGTGGCGGCGATGGAGCTGCTCTTCAAGCTGGAGTGCAGCGGCGAGGACTTCTACAACGCGATTGCCGACCGGATCGGGAACGAGGAGGCGGCCGAGCTCCTGCGCCGCAACGGCCGCGAGGAGGTGGGCCACGCGCAGCGGCTCCAACGGGCGATCGCGATCAAGCTCGGTGGCGACTACACGCCGTCGCCTGAGTTGCTGGAGCGCTACCCCATTCCGCTGCCCGACACGATCAGCGCGGATCTGCTCCCGATCATCGTGCAGGCCGAGATCGACGGCGACGCCGGCTATCAGCGCTGGGCCGATCGCGAGCCCGACCCCGAGGTCGCGAAGCTCCTCCGCAGCAACGGAAGCGAGGAGACGGTGCACGGTGAGCGTGTCACCGCGGCGATCGAGATCCTGCGGCAGGCTTCCTGATCCGACCCGACGTGAGGATCAGCCGGCTTCGTGGACGCCGCGCCGGTACACGTACCAGTACACGAGCGCGACGAGGACCGCGCCGCCGATCACGTTGCCGATCGTCACCGGCACGAGGTTGTCGAGGAAGAAGCGTGACCAGGTGAGGTCGCCGTACCGGCTCGGCTTCACTCCTGACCGGACCCAGAAGCTGTGGGGGGCCCACGCTTTGAGGAACAGCCCGGTGGGGATGAAGTACATGTTGGCGATGCTGTGCTCGAAGCTCGCCGCGACGAACGCGGCCACCGGGAGCACGATCGCGACGATCTTGTCGGTGACCGATCGGGCCGACATCGCCAGCCACACGGCGAGGCACACGAGCGCGTTCGCCAGCACGCCGAGCAGGACCGCCTGACCGAACGGGAGTGAGGTCTTCGCCGTGGCGATCTCCAGCGCCCGGGGGCCGACGCCGGCGACGTTGCGCGTATGCCCGGAGAAGTACACGATGAGCGCGGTTGTGAACGCTCCGATGAAGTTGGCGACGTAGACGACACCCCAGGCCCGCAGGAGAGCGTGGAGACGGATGCGCCGGCTCGCGAAGGCGATCGCCATGAGGTTGTTGCCGGTGAACAGCTCGGCGCCGGCGACGACCACGAGGACGAGGCCGAGGGAGAACACGATCCCGGCGAGCAGGCGCGCGAGCCCCGGGTCGAGGCCGCCGCCGGCGGTGACGACGGTGGAGAACATCGCGCCGAGCGCGATGAACGCGCCCGCGAGCACCCCGAGCACGAACAGGCGGTCGAAGCGCATCGTGGCCTTCGCGACGCCCACACGCTCCGCCGCGCGCGCAACGTCGGAGGGGAGCAGAGCGTCGAGGGACTGCACGCGCTCGCTGTCTGGGGTGGCCGAGTCCGTCGCGGGAGTGTACGGCGCAGTTGCGTCCGAACCCGCGATGCTCACCCGGCGGGAGTGCTCGGGCGCGGAAGGGAGAATGCCTGCTCCATCCCACGCGGGTGCTGGCTCGCCTCCGACCCTCCGCATAGTCTCCCGACAGGCATTCGCAGACAAGCAGACATCCGCACACGGGGGCATCCGAGGCGATGACGGGCGAAGCGACGACAGCCGGCGGAGCCGCGAGTTCCGTCACGACCTCGACCAGCCCCGACCGGGGAACGGTCGTCCTCCTTGGGCTGATCCTGGTCGCGGCGGTCGCGAACCTGAACCTCGCGGTCGCCAACGTCGCGCTGCCCGACATCGGCAAGGCGTTCGACGCGTCCCAGACTGCGCTCGACCTCGTGGCGGTCGGCTACTCCCTCGGCCTCGCCGCGTCGGTGCTGTATCTCGGCGCGCTCGGTGACCGCCACGGACGCAAGATGATGCTCATCCTCGGGGTGGGTCTGTCGATCCCCGCGTGCCTGCTCGCGGCGTACGCGCCGACCATCGAGGTGCTCTTCGTCGCCCGCCTGCTCGGCGGTCTCGCCGCGGGCATGGCGTACCCGACGACGCTCGCGCTCATCACTGCTTTGTGGTCGGGACCGGCCCGCACGAAGTCGATCGCCCTGTGGTCGGCCCTCGGTGGTGCCATCTCGGCCCTTGGGCCGCTCGTGGCGGGTGCCCTGCTCGGGGAGTTCTGGTGGGGCTCGGTGTTCCTCATCACCCTGCCGCTCGCCGTGGTCGCGCTCTTCGTTGCGTACAAGTTCGTGCCCAGTCACGTGAACGAGTCGAGTGACCCGGTCGACAATCTCGGTGGCATCCTCTCGGTGGTGTTCGTCGCGGCGCTCGTGCTCGCCATCAACTTCGCCGCGGTCCCCGACGCCCAGACTCTCGCCATCGGGCTGTTCCTGATCGCCCTTGCGGGTGCCGGTGCCTTCGTCATCCGGCAGCGTCGTGCCCGCAATCCTCTCTATGACCTCGACATCGCCGCCCGTCGCACCTTCTGGGTCGCGGCGCTCGCGGGGATCATCGTGTTCGGCTCGCTCATGGCCGCGATGTTCATCGGCCAGCAGTTCCTTCAGAACGTGCTCGCCTACGAGCCGATCCAGGCCGGCGCGGCAATCCTTCCCGCCGCGTTGCTGATGGTGATCGTCGCCCCCCGGTCGGCGAAGCTCATCGAATCGCGTGGCGCGCGCTTCACGCTCCTGCTCGGCTACGTCTTCTGCGTGCTCGGCTTCCTCACGATGCTCCTGCTGTGGAAGGAGAACATCCCGTATTGGAAGGTGGCACTCGGTTACTCGTTCCTCGGGATCGGCGTCGGGCTCGCGGGGACGCCGGCCTCGCATTCGCTGACCAGCTCGGTACCCGTGCGCAGGGTCGGGATGGCGTCGGGAACCGCAGACCTCCAGCGTGACCTCGGCGGCGCCATCATGCAGTCGATCCTCGGCGCGCTCCTCACTGCGGGTTACGCGGCTGCGTTTGCGGCACAGATCTCGAGTTCACCGAACGGCTCCCAGGTGAGCACCAACGTCGAGAACGAGCTCACGAAGTCGTTCTCCAGTGCTGCCGCCACCGCCGAGCAGTACCCGCAGTACGCGAAGCAGATCACCGCCGCGGCCAAGACGTCGTTCATCGACGGCGCCGACTGGGCCTATACGGCCGGGATCGTCGCGGTCGTGCTCGGGTTCGTGCTCGTGTTCTTCATGTTCCCGAAGAAGGACCGTGAGGTCGAGCTGCTCCAGCAGTACCACGACACCGATCTCGCGAACGAGGACGTCGCGAGCGAGGGCGTCGCCGCCGCCGGGTGACCGTCGAGGAGATCGCCGACGGATCAGGGGATCCGCTGAATCGCCAACCCCGTGTGGCGAGCGAGCACCTCGAAGTCCGCATCGGAGTGGAGCACCGGCGCGTCCTCCCGGATCGCGACCGCGCCGATCAGGCAGTCGATGAGACGCCGGACCGTCTCACCACCGCGCCGACACCGCCGGTAGAGCACCGCCGCGGTGTCGAAATCCGGCGGGCCGCAGTGCAACATCCGGGCGCGACCGAGGAGCGCACGCAAGTCGCGAAGATGCCCCTCGTCACGGGCACCGGCGAGGACCTCCATGAGCACCGGTTCGCTGATCGCGATGTCCGCGTCCAGCAGCCGGTCGAGCTCCTCGCAGACCGGTGAGCCGGTGCCGCGGAGGAACTCCACCCAGGCCGAGCTGTCGACGAAGATCAAGATTCGGAGCCGCGGGCCGCTCGCATCTGCTCGAGGTCACCGTCCCACCCAGAACCCTTCAGCCGCCGGGCCTCCTCGATGCTGATCTCGGCCGCGAGCTCGCGCAGTGCGAAGTTCACGGCCTCGCGCTTGGTGCCGAGTCCATAGCGGCGCATGACCAGGGTGCAAGCCTTCTCATCGAGGTCGATGTTGGTGCGTGCCATACACCTAGCATACACCTTGCCTGCACCCGCCCGAAGCCTGGTCGCCCGGGCAAGGCCGGTTCCCTCTGTGTCAATCTCGGGTGAGGCAGGCCGCAGCAGCGCACCTCCCGCCACGAAAGGCAAGGCCGTGACCACGACCGAGACGCCGGCGCACCCGCTCGCGATGCTCGAGGGGGCCGAGATCGAGGAGGCAGCGCGGATCGCGCGCGAGACCGGGAGGCTCTCCGACGCTGCCCGCTTCGCCTACATCGGGCTCGAGGAGCCTGAGAAGGACGCGCTCGCCGCGTTCCCCGACGGCGCTGCTATCGCGCGGCGTGTCCGCCTCGTGATCGTTCCCGGGCCGGAGGCCTCGGTGATCGAGGCGGTCGTCGACGTGAGCGCCGGCACCGTCGACTCGTGGGTCGAGCGCCCCGAGACGCGCCCCGCGCTGCTCTTCGAGGAGGCGATGTACGCGATCATCGCCTGCAAGGAGCACCCCGACTGGCAAGCCGCGATGCGTCGGCGCGGGATCACCGACTGGGACAAGGTGCAGACCGACCCCTGGCCCGCGGGCAACTTCGGCGTCGACCACGAGGACAACCGCCGCATCACCCGCGTCCTCTTCTATTACCGCGAGAACCCGACCGACAACGGCTACGCCCGCCCGATCGAGGGAGTGCTCGCGTTCGTCGATCTCGGTCGGCGTGAGGTGCTCGAGGTCATCGACTACGGCGCGGTGCCGATCCCGCCCGAGCGCGGCGGCTACCTCCCCGACGACGTCGGGCCGATGCGAACCGACCTCACACCGCTCGAGATCACCCAACCGGAGGGCGCGAGCTTCGCCGTCGACGGGAACCTCGTCGAGTGGCAGCGCTGGTCGATGCGGGTGACGATGGATCCGTACGAGGGGCTGGTGTTGCACACCATCGGCTACGACGACGGCGGGCGCGTGCGCCCGATCCTGCATCGTGCCTCGGTCAGCGAGATGGTCGTCCCCTACGGGGAACCGGGTCCGATGCACAACTGGAAGAACGCGTTCGACGCGGGCGAGTGGGGTCTCGGTCGCATGGCGAACTCGCTCAAGCTCGGCTGTGACTGCCTCGGGCTCATCCACTACTTCGACGTCGACTTCGCGACCGAGCAGGGCGTGCCGTTCACGCTGGAGCACGCGATCTGCATGCACGAAGAGGACTACGGCATCCTCTGGAAGCACGCCGACCTGCACGGTGGCACCACCGAGGTCCGCCGGTCACGACGCCTCGTCGTCAGCTCGATCTCGAC
>JALHSW010000010.1 GCA_022865365.1 Acidimicrobiia bacterium
CGAGTTCGACGCCGGCTTCGGCTGGATCACCGGGCCGGAGGAGTACTCGGGGCGGGGCCTCCCGGCGAGCTACGAGCGCGCGTACCGCGAGATCGTGACCGACTACTCGGTCCCGTCCCAGTCCATGTTCGGCATCGGACTCGGAATGGTCGCGCCTACCATCCTCGCCCACGCGATCCCCGAGGTGAAGGACCGTTACCTCACCTCGATGCACCGCGGCGACACCGTTGGCTGCCAGCTCTTCTCCGAACCGGTCGCCGGATCCGATCTCGCGGGCATCCAGACCAAGGCCGTGCGCGATGGCGACGAGTGGCTCCTCACCGGACAGAAGGTGTGGACCTCGGGCGCGCAGTACAGCGACATCGGCGAGATCATCACCCGCACCTCACCCGACAAGCCCAAGCACAAGGGATTGACGATGTTCGTCGTCGACATGTCGGCCAAAGGTGTCGATGTCCGGCCTCTCCGCCAGATGACTGGTGGTGCTTCGTTCAACGAGGTCTTCTTCGAGGACGTGCGGGTCCCGGACTCGCACCGCCTCGGCGACGTCGACGAGGGCTGGGCCGTCGCCCTCACGACGCTCATGAACGAGCGGGCGGCCATTGGTGGCGGCGGCGCCGGACTCGGCAACATCGGCTTCAGCCGCTTGCGCGAGATTGCTCGCCACTACGAGCTGGGCGACGACTCGATCACCCGCCAGCGCCTCGCCGAGATCTATGTGCGCCAACAGGTCGCACGCTTCACGAACTTGCGCGCGATGGCGAAGATCCGTGCGGGCCAGCTTCCGGGCCCCGAGATGTCGATCGCGAAGCTCGCCCTCACCGCGAACATGCAGAGGATCGCCCAGGTCCTCGGCGAGATCCTCGGACCCCGGCTCGCGGCCGACACGGGCGAGTGGGGTGCATACGCCTGGTCGGAATTCGTCCTCGGGATCCCTGGGCTCCGCATCGCGGGCGGCACCGACGAGGTGATGCGCAACATCGTCGGCGAACGGGTCCTGGGCCTGCCCAAGGAGCCCCGGGGCACGCAGTAGGCGCCAGATCGTGCTCCCCTTCGAGCGCCTCCGCGCGTTGGCCCGCTACTCGGGCGACGACACCGATCTCGTGCTCGAGGCGGCCGACTGCCTGGCCGACTTCGGCGCCGACCCGCAGCTTCTCACCGTGTGCCGGCGCCTCCTCGCGCATCACCCGGCGTCGGGCCCGTTGTGGTGGCTGTGCGCGCACGTCGTCGCTGCGACGAATCCGACCCAGGCCGCACAGGACGCGGCGCGACGGCTGAGTGCCGACCGGACGGCCACGCGTCTCGCGTCGACACTTCCCTTCCCGCACGACGAACCGATCGCGGTCCTCGGCTGGCCGGAGGTCGCGGGCGCAGCACTCGCCGAGCGTCCCGACCTCGACGTCGTTGCCGTTCGCAGTCGCGTCGGTGACCGCACCCTGCGCGCGCGTCTGTCGCGCACCGAGCTCCGCGCGCGTATCGTCGACGAGCCCGAGGCAATGGCCCTCGAGCCGAGCCACCTGCTGGTGGAAGTGCTCGCCACGAGCCCATCGACTGCGCTCGTCCCGGCGGGAACGGCAGACCTGCTCTGGTCTCTCGGCGCGGTGCGGCTCTGGCTCGTCGCCGGTGCCGGGCGTCTCCTTCCCGAACGGCTCTTCGACGTGGCCCGGCGGGAGGTAGAGCGCACGGAGGACGCCACCGCCGAAACGGTCGAGGTCGGGCGGGCCGAACGCGTCGCCGGACCTGCGGGCCTCGACCCGCCGGAGCGGCTCGCGACCCGAGTGGACTGTCCCGTCGCGCCCGAGCTGCTTCGGCTCTGACCGTCACCGGCGCCGATCCTTGGGAGGGTCCGACGTCGACAGGCCGAATCTTCGAAGGGCGGATCGGCTACGCGTCGAGCGCGAGGCCCGCGTTTGTGTCGCCAGCGAACTCGAGCTCGCCGCCCTGGCTGCGGATCGCCTCGATCTTGTGCAACGGACGCTCCAACGCCCGTCGACGCGTGCCCACGAGCGCTTCGTATTCGCTCCCGGCCGCCTCGATGCGCGCACCGACCTTGTCCATCTGGGCCACGAACTTGTTCCACTGGTCGTTGAACCGGCCCAGGAGCCCCAAGATCTCGTCGGAAGTGCGGGCCAGCTGGAAGTTCTCCACCATCTGCCGGATGAGCGCCAGCACCGCGAACAACGTCAGCGGCGAGCAGAACACCACACGCTGACGCACCGCGGTGTCGAGGATCTCGTCGTCGTGCTCGTGGATGAACGCGTACAGCTGCTCGTTCGGGATGAACAGCAGCACGAAGTCGACCGTGGCGCCCGCCGCGTCGACGTAGTCGCGTGAGCTCAGCTCTTTGACCCGCGCCCTCACGTCGCGTAGGAAATCCTCCTTGTAGCGCTTTGACTCGAGCTCGGACGTCGCGTCGCAGAACCGCATGTAGTTGTCGAGCGGGAACTTCACGTCCATGTGCAAGAGCAGGTCGTTCGGGAGCAGGAAGGTGAAGTCGGGCACGCCCCGCGCACCGTCGAGCGCCTTCTGCTTGCGGTAGTTGACGTTCTCGACGAAGCCCGAGAGGCGGAGCACGTCCTCGGCCATCCGCTCGCCCCACTGCCCACGCGCCTTGGTGCTCGACAGGGCCTCGCGCAGGCTCTGCGTGGTCTGGAGCAGCGAGGTCACACCGGCGTGCTGCATCGTGAGCTGCTCGCTGAGCTGGCCGAACTTCTGCTCACGGTCGGCCTCGAGGGTCTGCATCAGCGTCGACACCTCGTCGAGCTTCGCGTTCATCGAACCGAGCTGTTGGTCGATCAGCGACTTCTTGCCGTCGAGCTCCTGACCGACGCGCTCGCGCTCGGAGCCCATCAGCTCGCGGTTCTGGATCAGCACGTGCTCGACGGCCGCTCGCACCGCGGCGTCACGCTCTTCGCCCGCGACCCGTCGCTGCTCGTCGACCGCCCGACGCACCGCCGCTTCGACGGCCCTGGGGCGAGTCCGCCTCCGCAGCGCCAACACGACCAGCATGGCTACCCCGACCGCAGCGAGCGCCACCGCCAGTACCAGGACAGGTACGAGCACGATCTCCATGCCGTGAGCGTCCCATGGGGGTGTGACACTTACGGGAATGGCCCCTGACCTGGGCTTTCGCGCCTCCCACCCGAGTCAGGCCACCCGAGTCAGGCCACCCGAGTCAGGCCACCCGAGTCAGGCCACCCGAGTCAGGCCACCCG
>JALHSW010000127.1 GCA_022865365.1 Acidimicrobiia bacterium
ACACGGCCGCGACGCGCGGCGCCTGCGTCTGGTGGAGCATCACTTCGGAGACGAGCACGGCCCAGGAGTCGCGCGTCGCGCGCCACGGAAGGTCGTGGCGTCCTTGCTCGCGGTACCACCGCTCGAGCGGGCCCTTCACCGCGAGGTCAGCAGCCGATGGTCACGCCGGTCCCCGGCGGAGCTTCGCCGCCCGCCGGGTTTTGCGACAAGATGACCTGGCCCGGGTTGCAGCCGTTGATCGTCACGTTGAAGCCGGCGCCGGTGAGCGCCGCAGACGCGGCCTCCCGTGTCTGACCGATCGTGTTCGGGACCGCGGCCGACTGGGGTCCAGTCGACACCTGCATCGTGACCGTCGATCCCTTGGGTGCCTTCGTGCCACCCGTCGGCGTCGTCGCGATGACCTTCCCTGCGGCGACGGTGTCGTTGGGCACACCTTGCACGGTCACCTGGAAGCCCGCCGTCTGGAGCGCGGTCTGCGCTGCGACCTGATCCTGCCAGGTGACGCTCGGGACCGCCACCGGCGGCTCGGCCGCGACCGTGACCGTCACGGCCGTGCCCTTGTCGACCTTGGTGCCCGCGACCGGGTCCGTGGACAGCACGCTGCCCGCGGGCTTGTCGGGACTCTCGGCATCGACCCGCGTTGCGGTCAACCCGAGCTTCTGCAACGTGGCCTGCGCTTCCTCGAACTGGGTGCCGGTGAGCTCGGGGATCGTGACCTGACGACTGCTCACCGTCAGGGTGACCGTGCGTCCCTTCTGGAGCAGGAGCCCGGAATCGGGTCGCTGCGAGACGACCGTGTCGATCGGCTGGTCGCTGACCTCGTCGACGCGCGCGACCTTGAACCCCTTCGCCTTCAGCGCCGCCGACGCCTGGTCGAAGGTCTGCCCGACGACGCTCGGCACTTCCACCTTCGGTCCGCTGTCGGCGGAGTCCTTCCCGCCGCCGAGAAAGAAGATCGCGTACACGATCACGGCCACGAGGAGCAGGAGCCCGATGACCGTCGCAATCCGCGCTCCGTAGCGCTTTGGCTCTTCGTCCCACATCTGCTCGTTCGGCTCGGGCGTCGCCGGGGTCGCGGCGACCGTGGCCGTGGCCGCCGGAGCTGCCGGAGCGCCTTCGAGCGGTTGACCCCGGCCGAAACGCACAAGGTCGGCGCGCAGGGCCTCGGCCGACTGGTACCGGGCGTTCACGTCCTTGGCGAGCGAGCTCATCACGATGCGCTCGAGGTCGGGCGGAAGACCCGGCACGAGCTCACTCGGTGGGACGACGGCGTCGCGCACGTGCTTCATCGCGACGGCGACCGGACTCTCGGCGACGAACGGAGCGCGACCGGTGAGCATCTCGTAGAGCACCACCCCGAGGGAGTACACGTCGCTGCGCCCGTCGACCTGGTGGCCCTGCGCCTGCTCGGGGGAGAAGTACGTCGCGGTCCCGATCACTGCGCCCGTCTGGGTGAGTCCGGCGCCGGCGTCGGCCGGGTTGGCCGCGATGCCGAAGTCGGTGACCTTCACTTGACCCGACGGCGTCAGGAGGACGTTCCCGGGCTTGATGTCGCGGTGCACGGTGCCGTGGCGGTGCGCGAAGTCGAGCGCCCCGGCGATCTCGGCGGCGATGCGAGCCGACTGCATCGGGCTGAGCGCAGCCTGGGAGCGCAGGACGTCGCGCAGCGATTGACCCTCGACGTACTCCATCACGATGAAGTACGTGCCGCCCTGCTGGCCGTAGTCGTAGACGCTGACGATGTTGGGGTGGTTGAGCATCGCAGCGTGCTGCGCTTCGCGCCGGAACCGCTCGACAAAGCTGGGGTCGCGCGCGAACTCGGGGAAGAGGACCTTGACCGCGACCGGACGATCGAGCTGCTGATCGCGAGCGAGGAAGACGTCGGCCATCCCTCCGCGCGCGATCGGAGCCTCGATCGCGTAACGGTCTACGAGAACGTCCCCGACCTGCGTCATCGAGGAATCACGGTACCGCGAGGCCGCCGATTTCCGGGGTCATGGGCGGTCATCTCCCGAGCGCGACCCGCAGCACCCTGGCCGCGATGGGGGCGGCCACGGCGCCTCCGGTGGCCTCGTTCCCGAGCGATCCTCCCCGCTCGACGATCACCGCCACCGCAACCTGAGGTGCCTCGGCCGGTGCGAAGGCGATGAACCACGCGTGCGGGGCGCCACCGTCGGTCTGCGCGGTGCCGGTCTTGCCGGCGACGCTGACGCCGGCGATCCGCGCCGACGTTCCGCTTCCGCGCTCGACCACGGAGACCATCATCGAGTTGAGCGCCTGGGCGGTGGTGGCATCCATCGCCGTACGCCATTCCTTGTCGTCGATCCTGCGCACGAGGTCGTTGCTGGAGTCGCGGATCTCCGCGCCGACGTGCGGTTCCATGATCACGCCTCCGTTGGCGACAGAGTCGGCGATCAACGCCATCTGCAACGGCGTGGTCGCGACGTCGCCCTGCCCGATGCCCGCAAACGCGAACAGCGGCTGGTTGTTCTCGAAGCTGTCGGGAGGCGGCCCGACGCTCGACACCGCGCCCGGCGCGACGTCGAGGGGGGGCGTGTCCCCGATGCCGAATCTGCCCATGCCGGGCACGAACGCGTTTCCGAGGTCGAGGCCGATCTGACCGAACGTCGTGTTGCACGACACGGTGAAGCTCTGCGCCAACGTTCCTCCGCATGCTCGACCGCCGAAGTTCTGGAGGGTCGCGTCGGTCTGAGGCAGATCGAGTTCCCGCAGCGTCGGGTACACCGGGCTGTCTGGGGTCGCGACGCCGTCGTCGATCGCGACCGCCGAAGTGACGGTCTTGAACGTGGAACCCGGCGGGTAGCGCTCGCGGTATGCACGAGGGAGGTCGGGCTTGTTCGGGTCGGCCGTCAGGGTCTCGTAGTAGGCCTGCACCGCCTTCGGGTCGTGCCCCGCGAGCGGCTGGGGGTCGTAGGAGGGGCTCGAGTACATCGCGAGGATCTTCCCCGTGCGCACGTCCATCGCGACGACGGAGCCCCGCTGGAACCCGAGCGCGGCAGCGGCCTCGCGTTGCATGTCGGCCCGCAGCGACAGCACGACCTTCCCGGTCGCCTGCTGACCGTCGACGATGTCGGGAAGATTCCGGATCTGCAGCTCGGTGTCGCGGCCCACGAGTTCGTCGTTGTACGTCTTCTCGACGCCGGTGTTCCCGACGACGAACGACTGGTATCCGACCACCTGACTGAACGTCGCGCCTTCCGGGTATTCGCGTTGGTACTTGAAGTCGGTTCCGTCGTCGACGGCGACCGAGCGCGCGAGCACCGCGCCGTCGGCCGTCACGATGGGGCCGCGTGGCCGGTTCGCGTCACGCAGCGCGGCCCGTGTGTTGCGCGGATCGTTGGCGAGATGGTCGGCGTCGATCACCTGGAGCCAGGTGAGCTGCGCCACGAGGAGGAGGATCAGGATCACCACGGCGACCCCGACCCTGCGGATGGCCCGGTTCACACGCGGCGGTTCATGGGAGGCGGCTCACGAGTGGACGGCGGCGGCTGCTGCCTCGGAGCGACCCCGGCCCCCGGCGCGCGCGTTGTCGTCGGAGATGCGCAGGAGCAGGGCGAGGATCACGAAGTTCGCGACGAGCGACGATCCACCGTAGGAGATGAACGGCAAGGTGATCCCGGTGAGGGGGATCACCCGCGTGACTCCGCCGATGATCACGAAGCTCTGCACGCCGATGATCGTCGTGAGGCCCGCCGCGAAGAGCTTCGGGAACGGTCGGTCGGCCTGCACTGCGATCCGGAATCCGGAGCCGACGAAGAGCAGGATCGTCATGAGCACCGCGACCGTGCCCAACAACCCGAGCTCCTCCCCGACCGCCGAGAACACGAAGTCGGTCGCCGCGTTCGGGATCTGCTGCGGGTTGCCGAGCCCGAGCCCGGTCCCGGCGAACCCGCCCGTCCCGAACGCGAACATCGACTGGACGACCTGGAAGCCCTTGCCCTGCGAGACGGACCACGGATCGATCCACGTGCTCACCCGGTCCTGCACGTGACCGAACAGCTGGTAGGCGATCGTCGCTCCCCCGAGGAAGAGGAAGAACCCGAGGACCAGGTACGCGGCCCGCTCCGTCGCCACATAGAGCATCGAAGCGAACACCGCGAAGAACAGCAGCGCGGAGCCGAGGTCCTTCTGGCGGACCATGATCAGGATCGACACGCCCCACGCGAGGAGTAGCGGGCCCATGTGCTTCGGGTCGGGGATGAGCATCCGCCCGATCCGACGGGTGCCGCTCGCCAGGAGCTCGCGCTTGTCGACGAGGTAGGCCGCGAAGAAGATGACGAGGAGCACCTTCGCGGCTTCGCCGGGTTGGAAGTTGATCGGCCCGAACCCCACCCACAGGCGCGCCCCGTTGATGGTCTTCCCGATGCCGGGTAGGAGCGGGAGGATCACCGCGACGATGCCCAGGAAGAGGAACGTGTACCGGTAGCGCTCCAACGTGCGGATGCGACGCACGACCACGAGCGTGATCACGAATGCCGCGACGCCTGCCGCGGTCCATCCGGCCTGCACCCGAGCGAGGTCGCGGTCGAGCCGGGCGATGGTGATGAAACCGATCCCGTTGAGCAGGGCCGCGAGGGGGAGCAGCACCGGGTCGGCCTGTGGCGCGACCTGGCGCACCGCGAGGTGCGCACAGACATAGATCGCGATCATCGCGGCGAGGAACAGCCACAGGTCGGGCGGCAGATTCGGCTTGTCGGCGAGCTGGACGAGGAGGTAGCCGAAGATCGTGATGACGACGGCGAACAACCCGAGGCGGAGCTCGACGTTGCGCCGGTGCGTCGTAGCGCTCAAGGCCGCAACCCGAACCATCGACGCTTCCGGGGTTCCTCGACCGCGGCGGGCTGGTCGACGGGCTCTGCGACACGCACGTCGGCGGACTCCTCCGACTCCGACTCCGACTCCGACGGAGCGCCATCGCCGACGTCGATGACCACGACGGTGATGTTGTCGACGCCACCCGCCGCGTTCGCCTCGTCGACGAGACGAGTGGCCGCGGTCGCGGCGTCGGGCTCGTCGGCGAGGAGCGTGGCGATCTCGTCCTCACCGATCATCGTCGTGAGCCCGTCGGAGCACAGCAGGAGACGGTCGCCGTCACGCAGGTCGACATCGATGACGTCGACGACGACGCCCGGTTCGAGCCCGAGGGCACGCGTGATCATCGAACGTCGGGGATCATGCTCGGCTTCCTCGGGCGTGAGCTCGCCCGCCTGGATCAGCTCCTCGACGAGGCTGTGGTCGGTGGTGACCCGTTCCAGCTCGCCGTCGCGCGCGAGGTAGGCGCGCGAGTCGCCGACGTGACCGAGCACGAGGTGCCCCTCGTCGTCAAACGATCCGGCGGTGAGCGTCGTGCCCATGCCCCGCAGGTTGGGGTCGGCGACCGACTGCTCGTGCACGGCGTCGTTCGCGACCCCGACGGCCTCGTCGATCGAGGCGCCGGCGACGAACGCGATGCGAAGCGCTTCCAGCGCGGCCGCACTCGCGACCTCGCCGCCGCGGTGGCCGCCCATGCCGTCGGCGACGGCGATGAGCCCGACATCGTGATCGACGAGGTAGCCGTCCTCGTTGTG
>JALHSW010000128.1 GCA_022865365.1 Acidimicrobiia bacterium
CGGCGCGAGCGAGCTCGAGGTACTCCTGGAGCAGAGGAAGGGCGCGCGCGTCATCGTCGTCGTACATCGCGACGAAGCCGCGGGTACCCATGGCGATCGCCGGAACATCGATGCCCGCGGCATCCGCAACGGCTGTGCTCTCGACTGCGAGCGCGTCGGCGACGGCAGGGTCTCCCGCGAGGAACGCGAGGCGCGCGGCTTGTGCGAGCGCGCGTGCTCGCGCCTTGGGGGTGAGGTTCGAAGCGCCCAGCGCACGCTGCATCTGCTCGAGGCCGTCGCGAGGACTGGTGTACGCGGCCCAGATCACATCGATCCCGAGGAAGAGATCGAGAGCGCGTTCGGCTGCGCCCGACTCGACCATCCAGTCGAATGCCTCGCGGATGTTGTCGAAGTCGGCGAAGAGCTCTGCTCGCTCTCGTTCCCAGGTTCCGCCGTCCCAGAGCTGGGGCTGGTGCCTCTCCGTGAACGCAATGAACGTCGCGGCGTGGCGCTCCCGCGCGCTCGCAGCGTCCCCTGACTCCACGAGATGGTCACGCGCGTAGACGCGCATCGTCTCGAGCATGTCGTAACGGGCCATCACCGGCTCGCGAAGCACCAGCGACTTCTCCACCAACCGAATGACGATATCGACGACCTCATGCTCGTCGACTCCGTCACCGGCGACGACATGTTCGGCGGCATCGAGGGTGAAGCCACCTCGAAACACCGAGAGCCGGTCGAACACGATGCGTTCGACCGGATCGAGCAGGTCATAGGACCAGTCGAGCGCGGCTCGCAACGTCTGGTGCCGCTCGAGCGCGGTGCGGCTGCCGCCCGTGAGCAGACGGAACCGCTCGTCGAGCCGTCGCGCGATCTCACCCGCGTCCATCGCCCGGACGCGCGCGGCAGCGAGCTCTATCGCGAGCGGAATCCCGTCGAGGCGCCGGCAGATCTGCACCACCGCGCCTGCAGTCGAGTCATCGACCTCGAACGTCGGATCGGCGCGACAGGCCCGGTCGGCGAACAACACGATGGAGTCGCTCGCACGGAGATCGTCGATCGTCACGCCCGCGGTCTCCGGTACCCCGAGCGACGGCACCGGACGCGTCTGCTCGCCCGGGATGCCGAGCGCCTCACGGCTGGTCGCGATCACCCGCAGCGCCGGCGCGGCGGCAACGAGTGCGTCGACCAAACGAGCGACGGCGCCGAGAACGTGCTCGCAGTTGTCGAGCACGAGCAAGGCTTGGCGACGCGCGAGCCAGGCCCGCAACGTCTCGACGACCGGTTCCCCGGGGCGCTCACGGACGCCGAGCGCGACGGCAGTGGCGGCTCCGACAAGCTCGGCGTCTGTCACCGGAGCGAGCTCGACAAGCCATGCGCCATCAGCGAAACGGTCCTGGGCCCGCCTCGCGGTCTCAAGCGCAAGGCGCGTCTTGCCGACACCGCCGACCCCGGTGAGGGTCACGAGGGGAGTGAGGGTGAGGCTCGCATCGAGCTCGGCGAGCTCGCGAGTCCGACCGACGAAGCTGTCGCGAGCATCCGGGAGGTTGCCCGAAACGCGCTCATCGGTCTGGAGACGGGGGAACTGCGAGGTGATGGCCGGGTGCGAAAGCTGGAACACGCGCTCGGGTCGCTCCACGTCGCGCAACATGTGCTCGCCGAGGTCAACCAGCGAGGCCTCCGCGGGGACGTCGTCACGCACGAGCTCCTCGGTGACCAGCGACACCAAGATCTGACCACCATGGCCCGCGGCCGACACCCGCGCCGCACGATTCACCGCCGAGCCGTAATAATCGCCGTCGCGCAACTCCGCCGCCCCGGTGTGCAAGCCCATCCGCACCCGCAGCGGCTCGGGAAGGACCCAATCCTCCGCGACAAGACGCCGCTGCGCGTCGAGGGCAGCCGAGACCGCATCGCGAGCCAGCGCGAACGCGGCATGGAGTCCATCACCGGTGGTCTTGACGACGTAGCCCCCGTGCTCCTCGACCGCGTCGCGCAGGATCTCGTCGTGACGCGCCAGCGCGGCGCGCATCGCCTCGGGATGCGCCTCCCACAAACGCGTCGAGCCCTCGAGGTCGGTGAACAGGAACGTCACCGTCCCACTCGGTAGCTCTCCCATCCCGGACCCCCTCGTGGCGGCCCCAGTCAAGCAGCCCCTCGCGACAGCCGCGGCCGGTGCTGCACCTACGGCGAAGGCCCCGGGCGGAATGCCCGGGGCCTCTGCCTGTTGCTGCGATGGTGGCGGGGGTGGGATTTGAACCCACGACCTTCGGGTTACGAGAACCTTGACAACCGTCCATCTAGTGTCGTTGCGTACCGATTCTTCACGTTGCGTTAGGCGCCGATTCCATCTGGTGTC
>JALHSW010000129.1 GCA_022865365.1 Acidimicrobiia bacterium
CGTGATCCGGACGACCGTGATCCTGACGAGCCCGGTCTGTCCGCGCCGTGACGGTCCGGGAGCTGCTCCGCCGGCGTGGCTTCCGCGACCTGCTCATCGGTCAGGGAGTCTCGGGGCTCGGCGACTGGATGGGCACGATCGCGTTCATGGCGCTCGCGCTCGAGCTCACCGGGTCGCCGACCGCCGTCGGCGGGATCCTGACGCTCCGGCTGCTCCCTGCGGCGCTGGGCGGTCCGCTTGCGACCCGAGCAGTGAAGCGCTGGGATCGCCGGCGCACGATGCTCGCCATGGACGCGCTCCGGGCCGGCGTCATCGCGGCAGTCCCGTTCATCCGCGCGATCTGGTGGGTGTACGTGTGCGCGTTCTTGCTCGAGGTCGCGAGCCTCGTGTTTCTCCCTGCGCGCGACTCCTCGATTCCCGAGCTCGTCGAGAACGACGATCTCTCCCTCGCGAACGGTCTCGTACTCGGATCGTCATACGGCACGATCCCCCTTGGTGCCGCCGCGTTCGCAGCGGTCGCGGCGCTGCCGTTCGCCGAGCTCTTCGGCCGACCGTTCGCGCTCGTGTTCTGGATCGATGCCGCCACGTTCCTCGTGTCGTTCGTGTTCATCGCACGGCTCCGGATGCTCGCCGCATCCGATGATGCCCTGATTCCGGAGGACGTCCGGTTCCGCGACGCGTTCAGGCTGCCCCTCGTGCGAGCGGTCATGCCTGCGTGTGCGGCCGTGGCACTGGGGCTCGGGGCGTTGTTCTCCCTCGGGATCGTGTTCGTCCGCGAGGTGCTCGACGCGTCAGACGCAGAGTTCGGGGTGCTCATCGCGCTCTTCGGGATCGGAGCAGCATGCGGCCTCGGGGTGCTCGCGCTCCGCCGCGGACGCGACCCGCTCGTCGAGACCCGCCTCGGCGTCGCGGTCATCGGCGGAGTGGTCGCCGTGTTCAGCCTCGTCGGAACCGTATGGCTTGCGTTCATCGGCGCGACCGCCTTCGGCGCGGCGGCTGCGTTCACGCTCGCGTCGGGGATGGGCGCGCTCCAGTCCCGCCTCGACGGTCACGAGCGGGTGCTCGCGTTCGCCGCCTTCCACGTGGTGATCCGGCTGGGCCTCGGGCTCGCAGCGATCGGGGCCGGGCTCGCGGGCGAGCTGCTCGGCGACGTGCGCTGGCCCTGGGTGGGGGTGCTGGAACCGTCGCGTGTCGTGCTGCTCTCGTCAGGGTTGCTCGTGATCCTGTCGTCATCGCTCGTCCGTCTGCGCGAGAGTCCTGACTCGGGGGGAGGCGGATGAGCGTCGCGAT
This sequence comes from Acidimicrobiia bacterium, assembly GCA_022865365.1. Classification (GTDB taxonomy): domain Bacteria; phylum Actinomycetota; class Acidimicrobiia; order IMCC26256; family PALSA-555; genus JALHSW01. The sequence goes on from JALHSW010000129.1 coordinate 1,291, forward strand.
CATCACCGACAGTGCGGCAGCGATGCCGCCCGAGCTCGTCGCGCGTCACGGCATCACGGTGGTCCCGATGTGGCTCACGGTGCGGGGTGAGCCCGAGCTCGAGGGCGAGCGTTCACTCGAGGAGCTCGTCACCGAGGACCGGGTCACGACTTCGGCACCGACGCCGGGGGAGTTCGAAGCATCGATCAAGGACGCGCTTCGGGCCCACGACGCCGCGGTCGTGCTCACGATCGCGTCATCGATGAGTGCGACGCACGCGTCCGCACTGATCGCGGCGCAGTCGGTCGGCGGTGACGTCCGGGTGATCGACACCGCGACCGCGGGCGTCGCGGAGGCGCTCGTCGTGCTCGCCGCGGTACGGGCCGCAGTGGCGGGCGCGACCCTGAGCGAAATCGAGGACCGAGCACGGATGGTGATCGGGCGCGTCCGACTCGTCGCGACGCTGTCGTCGCTCGACCACCTCGTCCGCAGTGGCCGCGTCCCGGGCGTCGCCGGGTGGGCTGGTCGCCACCTGGGGATCAACCCGTTGTTCGAGTTCCGCGAAGGCAAGGTGCATCGTTTGCGCCCGGCCCTGAGCCAGGAGGCAGCCCTCGATCGGATCCTGGCGACGGTGCGACGGGCTCGGCCCGAGGGCGAAGCGCGGCTGCACGTTGCCGCGCTGCACGCCCTCGCCGTCGATGTCGCCCACGACCTGCTCGAGCGGGTCGGCGAGCTCGACCCGGTGACCGCGTTCGTGGGGGAGTTCGGCCCGGTGATGGTGGTGCACACCGGGCCCCGTCTCGCCGGCCTTGCCTGGTGGTGGGAGAGCCCCTCCGCCTAACGCCGGCGGCCGCTGCCGCGACGAGGTCGAAGGTCGCGCTTACGACGCTGCGGCCGCGAGCACCGCCTCGGAGAGCTCGGGGCGACAGACGACGAAGTCGGGCAGCCAGGGGTCGCGACGGTTGTAGAC
>JALHSW010000130.1 GCA_022865365.1 Acidimicrobiia bacterium
GTCGGCGGGAAAGCGCTCGATTGCCTCGCGTGCGACCACGAACACCGCGGAACTACCCAGCGCGAGCAACGCCGAGACGCCGAGGGCCGTGCGGCCCCACCGGAGCCGGAGTGCCGCGACCATCCCTGCACCTACGAGGAGCCCGCCGGCCACACCGGCTACGCCGACCGCCACGAGTGTCGAGACGACCGCCGTGACTGTGATCGCCCGCGCCGGCGGCGCCGTGCCGGTTGGTGCGGGGGGCCAGCGGAGCACGGGCACCGACGGTGCTCCTTCGGCTGCACCGACCAGACTCGGTCTATGGCGCCAGAACGCAAGCACGAGGCACGCGAGGATCGCGAGGGCTGAGAGCACGAGGCTCAGCCACACCCAGCGCTGCGGGGTCCACTCCACGTTCACCGTGAAGGCGGGGGTGCGACCGGGGTCGATGTACCAGCCGTTCGCGTACCCGTCGACGAGTGTGGGTGCGCCCAGGTCGTCACCGCTACGGGTCGCACGCCAACCGTCGTTGTAGCTCTCGCCGAGCACGAGCCAGAACGGGCGGTGCGCGTCGCTCACGTCGACGGTCATCGAGGTCGGACTCGTCCGGTCGACTTGCACGCGCGGCGTTGGCCGGGGCGGCGCGGCAACGATCGGGTCTCCCGCCGCGCTACCGCCGGCAGCGGAAGCAAGGACGAGCCGGTCGATGGCGGTGCCCGTGGCGCGGCCATCGCTCGACCGCACGACGTGCCGACCGGCAGCGAGGTCGATCGGAGCACCGTCGCACGTCGTGAGGGCTCGGCTGGCGTCGGTGCCCGGCAGCACGTCGCCGATGAGCAACGGCAGCCTCTTGCCGTCGATCGTCAGCAGGTCGTCGCGGCACACATCGGGTGCGGCGGAGGCGTCGCCAACTCCACGGGCATCGCCGGTCACGGTGAAGGAGCGGTCGGTGGGTACCTCCAGCTCACGAGCGAGCATGAGCTCGGCCGCGCGCTCAGGGGCGTCGGTCCTGGCGGCCCGGAGCCGGGACATGACGTAGGTGAGCGCGTGCTGCTCGGACGCGGGTCCGGCGAGCGCGATGAGATCGCGCGGGAGGCGGATGAGCTCGGTCGCAGGGGCGACACCCGGGATCGTCACCTCGGCGAGGCCGACACCGCTGAGCCCACCGTTGTTCACTCGTTCGCCAGGATCGGTCGCGAGCACCTCCACGTCGAGGTGGCGGAACGACCGGCGTGGGAACGCGATCGCTTGGCCCGGCGCGGTGCGTGACTCGGCGCCGAGGTCGGCTTCGATGGGCGAGCCACCATCGAAGGTCAATCGCACGCGCGTGATGTGGCGGTTCCCATCACTCGGCTGGAGCAGTGTGAGGTGGTCTGCGGCGACGGGCTTGCGCAGGTCGATCTCGAGGTGCTCGCCGAGCACCTTCCAGAAGTCGCCGGTTCGCCAGGCCGTGGTCGGATCGCCGTCGATGGCGAGCATCGGTCGCTGGCTCGGCTCGAGGGTCACGGGGTTGCCATACGACGTCGCGCGAGCCGTCGCACCTTGGGCGATCGCGACGGTGCGCGCACCGTCGCCCGCGTCGGGGAACAACTCGAATCGGGCGTCTTCGAGGTCGGTGCGCAGCGGGCCCTCGATGATCCGCTCGGTGTACCCGTTGTTGTCGTACAGCGTCTTGGCGCGCAGCGCGCGCCTGCGGTTGCTGTCGGTCACGATGAGCTCCGCGCCGTGGCTGAGCAGATCTGGGCTGTCGCGGGGCGCCCTGCGAGCGAACCCGTGTACACGATGAGGCGATCAGCGGGGAGGACGCCGGCCTCAGCGGCATCGACGAGTCCCTCAC
>JALHSW010000131.1 GCA_022865365.1 Acidimicrobiia bacterium
GGGCGCAGCAGCGTCTCGAGGTCGGCGACGAGCTGTTCCGGTGTACGGATCACGAGGGAGGAGCGTACGGGTAACCCAGCGCTCAGCCCGGGTTGCCGGCACTCGGCGGTGGTGGCGGCCTCGCCTGCCGACTGCGCCAACAATGGCTCGGTCACGTTGACCGTCACCAAGACGGCTTCTGATCCGCCCTGGGTTTGATGGAGGCTCGGGCTATTGGATTTCAACTGTCTCGCTGGTGGTAGCGAGTGCAGCGTGGTGAGCGGCTTCGAACTCCGTGGGTGGGACGGGGTCGAGGGAGCCGTGGAGGCGCTCGGTGTTGTGCCAGTGCACCCAGCCGAGCGTCGCGAGCTCGACGTCTTCGACGGTGGGCCAGGGTCCTTGGCCGGGCCCGCGGCTGAACTCGGCCTGATAGAGGCCGACCACGAACTCGGCGAGCGCGTTGGGCTACTATGGCGCTCATGCTCCGCGGACCTCGACCGCTTCGAGCACCACTTCCCGGAAGGCCATTCCTTGGCCTATTCGAGTCGGTGGGGCGGGGCTCTTGCTGGCGTCGGAAGGCGGTTCACGGGTTTGCTCGTCGGGTCCCTCGCGCGACGGCAAGCCGCCGCGACCTCGATGGCTGGCGCTCGATGAAATCCCGACGCTGGCCCCGAGCGGTTCTCCCAATCGTTGCTTTGGGTGTGCTTGCGGTCGGCTGTGAAGCCGTAACGCCGGCACCGCCGCCGCCGCCGCCGCCACCTCCACTGTCCTTCTGCCCCGGTGCGCCAACCTCGCCAGCCGGCTACACGTCAGCCTTCGCGGGAATCCGCAACAGTGACCGCGAGTGGATCTCCGGTGACACCGCCTCTCCAATCACCCTGGGGGACGGTCGCATCGTCTGGATCTTCGCCGACACCATCATTGGCAGGATGGACGGCGGCGGGGTCGCCCTGCAACCGACGGGGAGACAACTGGTGCACAGCTCCTTCGTCGTGCAGGACGGGCCGTGCTTCACGCCCGTCATGGCAGGCAGCCGAGGGGCACGCACGTCGCTCATCCCGGCTCCCGCCGCCAACGCGTTCGACTGGCCGTTCACGGGAGCGTACGACCGGAGCCAGAACGTCCTCAAGGTCTTCTCGCTGCGAATGCAGCCCGACCCGGGTCTTGCCCCCCCGTTCAACTTCGCCTTCGCCGGCTTCGACGTGGCGACCTTCTCCCTCCCGGGCCTGAACCTGATCGACTCGCGCCCGATCGCGGGGTTGAGCTCTCAGGTAGGACCGAGCAAGGAGTACTTGCCGAACTGGAACACCGGTGGTCTGGCGGTGGGCGGGTACTTCTACGGGTACGGCCGCGACGGCAACACCCCCCAGGGCCACGTAGGATCGAACAAGCATTTCCTCGCTCGCGCCCCGCTCGCGTCGGTCGCGACGTCTCCCTGGGAGTACTACGCCGGTCCTTCCTCTGACCCAGCCCAGCCGAGCTGGTCGACCGATCCGGCCCAGGCCAAGCCGCTGGACTTCATCGGCTCCACGAACCCGATCACCTACCTCCAGGTGATTCCCCAAAACGGCGGGTTCCTCGCCGCGGGCAAGCTCTCCGATCTCGCATCGGATGACATCTCGACATGGCACGCACCGACGGTCGCCGGTCCGTGGACGTACACCGGCCGGGCCGCGACCATCCCGGCACTCAGCTACTGCGCCCGCGTTGTCGTCGACATCCCCGGAGGCCCCCTCGCGCAGTGGTGCCCGTTCGGGACCGACCTCAACAACGTCCCCGCCGGGGTGGTCCGGTTCACATCCCCCCTGGCCGGCGCACTGAGCGAGCCGACGACAACGACCGCACTACCGTAACGAACAACGGAACCACCCCGGGAATGGGCTCGCCTATCCGGCCTCCTCGGCTTCGCGCAAGCGGTGGTGGCGGCGGTGGCTTGAGCTATGTCGGGCCGACGCTCACCGGCGCCTCGACGCAGGCCGGCGCCAACGCGGGATGCGGGTAGGGATGGCGGCCGGGAGCGGTGCTGGCGAGCGTGGTGTTGGCGGCGGGGTCGCTGGTTTGGGTGGGCGTGGCCCGGGTGGGTGCGGTGCCTCAGTGCACGCCGGTGACCCTGCCAACGCACGACACGGGGACGCCGAGTCCAGGGATGCTTCGCTACGCGGTGGAAGAGGCTGACGGCGGGACCTGCGACACGATCGTGATCGACCGAGGGCTGACGATCGCCCTTGATGACCAGCTCGACTACACGAAGAGCGCGGCACTCACGATCCAGGGCAACGGCGACGGTCCGAGGCAACGACACCTTCCGCCTCATCGAAAGCACCGACAGTGCGTCGTTGTTGACGATCGATGGCTTGACTCTTGCGAAGGGCATGGTCAACGGCAACGGGGGTGCGCTCAGCACCAAGGGTGCGCTGACGGGACCCGCTCGACGTTCACCGGCAACCAGGCTGCCCTCGGGGGTGCCATCATCACTCCCGGTTCGGTGGTGGTGACCGCTTCGACCATCGCCGGCAACACTGCCGGCACCGGAGCCCGCGCGGTCACGCCGTCGACGAGCTTCGGTTCGGTCGTGGCCCTTCCCGCGGGAGCCGGCGACAACTGCGCGGACATGCAGGGACCGTCGTCGCGGGGCTTCAACTTCTCCGACGACACCTCCCGCGGGTTCA
>JALHSW010000132.1 GCA_022865365.1 Acidimicrobiia bacterium
CCCTACGAACAAGAGATCGCTCCCGCCGTGGGCCTGCTCGGCATTGATCCGCGCGATCACGTCAGGATCGGGCGTGTCCGTGAAGTGGGTGAAGTCGAGGAGGATCGGCACGACGGCCGGGTCGGAGTACCCCGCGGCCTCGAGATCGCGGGCGTTGAAGCCCGAGTCGGCGATCGAGAACGCGGCGCGTGGCACAAGACTCTCCAGCTGGCGCAACCCCCACGCGACGCCGGGCGCGGCACGCGGCTCCCACGGCCGCAGGTACTCGGGCGGTGTGATGTTGTGGTACCAGACCGCGACGCGTTCGGGTCGTGCGGCCACGAAGTCGCCGACCTGCGACCCGATGGCGAGGTGGTAGAGGAGCAGATCGTCGGGTGCAGCCGGGTACGCGCTGCCGTACTCGCCGAAGTTCCGAGCGCGGTCCTCCATCGCCGGGTGCACGTGTCCGGCGAACACCTCCCCACCGATACCTTCGACGCGCAGCTCGGAACGGACCGCTTCGATGTGGTGGCCGACCGAGCCCGGCTCGAAGGTCGGCACGAACTGGTGGACCCGGGTCACGTGCCGGTACGCACGATTGCCTCGATCGCCGCCTGCCAGGTCGCGCGCGTCCGGGGGAGCTCAAAGTCGCCGAGTCGCTCCACACCACGAGCGACGAGTGCGTCGCGCACCACAGCGTCGCCGACGACTCGCTGCATCCCCGCCGCGACCAGCGACGGCTGCTCGCTCGGCACGACGAGACCGGCACCGGCAAGCGTCTCGGGCACCGCGGTCACACCCAACGCGACGATCGGCAGGCGGTGGTGCATGGCCTCGAGAAGGGGCACACAGAACCCTTCGTGCCGCGAGAGGCACACGAGCACGTCGGCCGCGTCGTAGTGGGCCGCGAGCGCCTCGTGCGAGACCGATCCCGCCAGCTCGACGGCGTCGGCCAGCCCCAACGAGTCGATGTAGGCCTGCAGCGCGTCGAGGTACGCGTGCGATGCCGAGCCACCCACGAGATGCAGGCGGGCGTCGGGGTCGTACGCCTTGCGGTAGGCCGCGAGCGCGGCGACGACGGCGTGCTGGGCCTTGTGGGGAGCGATCCGGCCGACGAAGAGCCAGTCGGCACCTCCCCCGCGCTTGGCGGTCTCGAGGCGGGCGCGGGTCTCCGGGTCCGGCTCCACGTCGAACTCCTCGAGGTCGAGCAGGATCGGTGCGACCTCGGTGTGGCGATACCCGAGGAGCGCGAGGTCGCGTCGGTTCACCTCGGAGTCGGCGAGACCGAGGATCGTCCGTGGCGCGAGGTCGCCCATCTGCTTCCAGCCGACGGTCAGCTGGGCGGCGACCTCGGGCTCCCACGTGTCGAAGAAGCGGGCGGGCGTGATGTTGTGGTAGTTCACGATCACCGGTTCGGGGCGCGTGAGCAGGTACCGGGCGATCGGGCTCCCGGTGGACGCCTGATACAGCGCCCACGTTCCGGCTCCGCCGGTGAACTCACGGAACGGTCGGGCGATACCGGCAACCTCGGGGTGCGCGTCGTCCGCGTAGACCTCCGACGCGATCCCGAGGTCGTGCAGCAAGCGACGGACCTGGAGGGTGTGGGCGCCGATCGCGTCCCGCGCCGCGAACGACGGCACGAACTGATGGATCGCGGTCACCGGCCGGGGCGCCTCGCGGTCACGAGCACCGACGCGGGCTCGGCGTCCGGAGGCCCGGCCGTCGTGGCGATCGCTTCGTAGCCGCGGGTCTCGAACAGGTGCTCCCCCGTCACCGCATGCAGCGGCCGACCGGGCGCGAGGTCGGCCGCGACGCGTGATGCACCGGTACCCCACGTCTCGGGTGTCGCGGTGAGGATCACCGCCCGCCCGCCCGGCGCGAGCGCGCGAGTTGCCTCGCCGACGAGCGCGAGCAACCACGGCAGCGGGTACCGATCGACACAGCCCGAGAGCACGACTCCCCCGAGCACTCCGTCGGGGACGAGGCGCAGGTGGGCGAGCGCGTCACCGTCGCGGACTTCGATGCCCGCTTCAGATGCCGCGTCGGCTTCCGTGAGCCGGGGTTCCACGCCGTAGGCGTCGACGCCCCCGGCCATGAGCGCCCGCACGAGACGCCCGTCGTCGCATTCCGCGTGCACGACGCGCCCCGGCGCATCCGAGACCGCCGCGACGATGGCCTCGCACCAGGGGGAGGCATCGAACGGGCTCGGCGTCCGGTCGAGCTCCGCCGCAACGCGCACGTCGAGAATGGGGACTGCCCCCTCCAGGCGCTCGACACGCCGGCCGAGGAGCCGCAGCCCTCGCGACGCGACGACGGCGAACGCCTGCACCTGGTCGGTGACGTAGTTGACGTACCAGTACGCGAGACGACGGACCGTGTGCTTGACCGGACCGCCACCCGCCTTCTCGCTCACGACGACGACGTCGGCGTTGACGAAAGCGAGATCCTCTGCCGACGTCACGACCTGCTCGAGGTCGTCCGAAGTTGCCGGCGGCGCCACACGGTCGAACGACACATCGAGCTGGCGCTCGAACGCGGGCGTGATCACTCCCTCGCGCCGCAGGAGGCGTGCGTCACTCTCGATCTCTGCCAGCAGGCGCGCCTGGTCGACGACGGAAGGCGGGTCGGCAGCGGTCATCGGCGGTCGATCCTACCTAGGACGGTCGACGGCGGCGCGCTCGGCTCATGGCACCGGGTGTTGTGATGGCGTGCACGAACGGTCTAAGAACTGGCAACGGCTGAGCCCTGGAGCATCACGTTGCAGTCTCGGAAACGATGCGCGACCTTCTTCGACCTCGACGGCGTGATCATCGACTCTGCTCCACTGATCACGACGCTGGTTCGCCAAGTGCTCTCCGGGCACGGCATCCCGGTCGACGATCGGCTCCTCGACGCCTTTGTCGGCCCTCCCCTCGAAGAGTCCTTCTCGGTGCTATTGCGCGACGTCGGGGTACCCGATATCGCCTGTGACGCCGTCGGGCTCGTCGCCGAGTTCCGGGATCTCTACCGCGCCCGATGCGTGGAGACCGAAGCACACCCCGGCGTTGCCTCGATGCTCCGGAGCGTGGCGCGAAGCGTGCCGTGTGCTCTCGCCACGTCGAAGCCCCGGGAGTTCGCTCTCGCGATCCTGAACCACCTCGAGCTGTCGGACGTGTTCACGGTCGCGGCGGCACCCGAGCCCGACTGGGAGTCCGACAGCAAGACCGCGGTGCTGACCGCAGCCTTTGCCCGGATGCAGGTCGCGTTCGCGACCTCCCTCGAGCCGGCCGACTGCCTGATGGTCGGAGATCGGCGTCATGACATCGAGGCGGCGCACACGCTCGGAATGCTCGCGCTCGGCGTGACATGGGGAGTCGGTAGTCGCGAGGAGCTGATCGGTGCCTCCCCCGACTTCCTCGCCGACGATCCGGTCGACGTGGTCCGGCTGGTACTCGAGCTCACCGGGGACGACCGATGACCTCGAGCCCGAATCCCCTGGCCCGCGACCTCGACGATCTCCTGGACGCGACGCGAGACCTCTGGTCCGATCTGCGGGGGCGCGCGTCCTGCTCACCGGCGGCACCGGATTCTTCGGATCTTGGCTCCTCGAATCGTTCGCTTGGGCGAACGACCGCCTCCAGCTGCACGCGACCGCGACGGTGCTCACGCGAGACCCATCCGCGTTCCACCGGAAGGCCCCGCACCTGTCGGAGGATGCCGCGGTCGTCCTCGTGCCGGGCGACATCAGGGGCTCGCTCGAAGGTCTCGGTTCGTTCGACGCAGTCATCCACGCGGCGACCAGTGCGAACGCGGACCTCAATCGAACGGACCCTGTGGCGATGGTCGACACGATCGTCGACGGGACGCGGCACGTCCTGAATGCCGTCGCCGGCGCAGGATCGATTCCCGTGCTCTTGACGAGCTCGGGAGCCGTCTACGGGCGCCAGCCGCCCGACATCGAGGCCATGTCGGAGGACGCGACCAGCGGGCCCGACCCACTTGATCCGGGATCCGCGTACGCCGAAGGGAAGCGCCTCGCCGAACTCCTGGGCGCGATCTACTCGACGACGACGGGCCTCGAGATCAAGGTTGCCCGCTGCTATGCGTTCGTCGGTCCGTACCTCCCCCTCGACCGCCACTTCGCCATCGGGAACTTCATCCGGGACGGGATCGCGGGAGGGCCGATTCGCGTGCAAGGCGACGGCTCCACCGTTCGGTCGTATCTCTACGCGGCGGACCTCGCGGTGTGGCTCTGGACCATCCTGCTGCGCGGACGTAGCCGTCGGGCGTACAACGTCGGATCCGAGGACGCGATCGACATCGCGAGCCTCGCTCGAGTCGTCGCCACCGCATTCAAGGCACCAAGGACCGTCGAGGTGCTGGGTGCGCCGACGCCGGATCGCCCTGTCGACCGGTACGTACCCAGCACCGACCGCGCCCGCACCGAGCTCCGGCTGGAGCAGCGCGTACCGCTCACCGACGCGATCGAGCGCACCGTTGCCTGGAATCGCACACGAGGCGCCTGAGTACACTCGCGTCGTGAATCCCCCAGATCAGACCGAAGCCATCAAGCAGCTCCAGCGTTCGTGCCCCGTCTGTGGAAGCGGCCAGGGTCGCGTGCTGCACTCACAGCAGTTCGTCGCGCCAGACGAGTTCGAGACCGAGCGAGCCTTCGACGTCACCGAGTGCTCGGCGTGCGGCATGGTCTTCGCCGACACGGTGGTGCGTCAGGACGTCTTGGACGAGCTCTACCGCGACCACTCGAAGTATGCCGACACTTCGACGTTCGCCACTGCTACACCGGCGGTTGATCCCGAATTCGCGGGCGATGCACCCGACGGGGAGACACCCCCTGAAGCGCCCTGGGATCTCCAGCGGCTCGAGCAGACCGCCGAATACCTCGCCCTCGCTGTGCCGAACCGAGACACGCGGGTCCTCGATGCGGGCTGTGCGACGGGGGCACTCCTCGGGTTCCTCGGCGAGCATGGATTCTCGGCGCTGACCGGTCTGGACCCGTCACCGATTGCGGTCGCCGCGGCGAACCGGAGGCACGGGATCAACGCGGTCACGGGCTCGTTCCTCGATCCTCCCCCGGGATTCGGGCCATTCGACGTCATCGTGCTCTCCCATGTGCTCGAGCACGTCACCGACGTCCAGGGAGCCGCATCAGGGCTCCGCTCGCTCCTGGCCCCCGATGGACTCGTGTATGTCGAGGTGCCGGATGCCTCCCGGTATGCCGATCATCTCGTCGCACCCTTTCACGACTTCAACACCGAGCACATCAACCATTTCTCGCTCCCCCTCCTCGACCGACTCCTCGGCAACCACGGATTCGAGCCGATCGAGGAGGAGACACGTACGGTGCTCTGCTCCGCCAACGACGAGTACCCCGTCGCACTTGGCCTCTGGAAGCAGACGCAA
>JALHSW010000133.1 GCA_022865365.1 Acidimicrobiia bacterium
ACCACCTTGCGGGTCAACCAGCTCATGGTTGCGGCCCTGCGCGCGGCCGAAGCCCTGTTCAGGCCGCACGGCATCACCGTTGGTGAGTTCGACGTGCTCGCGGCACTCCGCCGCGGCGGCACCGGAACCGTCTTGACCCCGACGACGCTCGCCCGCGTTGCGATGATCTCCCCGGCCGGGATGACCAACCGGCTCAACCGCCTCGAGGCTGCTGGGCTCATCGTGCGCCGACCCGACCCCGAAGACCGCCGTGGGTCACGCGTTCAGCTCACCCCGGAGGGACTCGCGACCGCCGACCGGGCCGTCGAGGACCTCGTAGCCGCGGAGAATGAGCTCTTCCGCGAGTTGAGCTTCACCGAACGGCAGCGCTTCGATCGCATCCTCGACAAGCTCATCGACCGAGTCGAACGCATCGAGTGAGCACCTTGGGTTGGCGTCGCATTCAACGATCGCGTCACACTCGCGACGCTCTGACCAGCGCAAACGCGCCCCCGCCAGGATTCGAACCTGGGCGCACGGTTTAGGAAGCCGCTGCGGATCGTCCGGCCAGTCCCACGACGTCCGTTGCGTGTTGTCCTGTCCCGTGGATCGTACGTCTGGTCCCACTGAGTCCGTCCAGTATCGGGGAGTAGTAGGGATGCGGGTAGGGATGGCGGCCGGGCTGGGGTGAGCGGGCACCGCCGTGAGCGAGGTCCGACGCCGACGTCTTCGGCACTGGCGTGATTTCAGCTCGCGGTCCATGGCATGGCTCGGTACCTGGCGCTAGAACAGTGGTACTCATCCGCCAGATCGCATCACGAAGGGTTCGAAGTCATGCCGATGAACCGGCCGAACATGTCGCGGTTCGCCGCGATCAAGGCCTTGCTGCTGGTCGCAGCGTTCCTCTCGTTCCTGCTCTCGGTCGGGCTGTTCTTCCTGGCCGAGGAGCGTGCACAGGGGATCTTCGTCGGCCTTTGGGTGCCGTCGATCCTCTCTTTGGGCGCGCTGATGCTGGTCGGGGAGGACAAGCGATGAGCTTGGCCGTGCTGTTCGCCATCGGCTGCGTCGTGTTCGTGATCGCGATGACGGCCGTGTTCCTCTTTGGCCTCACGCAGTTCGATGCTTGGCAGAAGCGTGACGAGGCTGACGGGGCGACACCTCCGGCCTGATCGACCGGCTGAATCGGCGGGCGGTGGGTGAGTCAGGCCGCGGGGACGTCGTTGGCTCTGTGGGCGAGGTTTCGTAGGGCGGCTCGACACACGATGGCGTACGGGAGTCCCCACGCCGGGACCTCGAAGACGACGCGGGTGTGGTGGTCGTCGACGGGTTCGATTCGGTGCCCGGTGGCGGCGAGGCCGGCCACGCGCCAGTGCCAAGTTCGCCCGGGCTCCACGGCTGTGATCGTGAAGGGGAGCCACGGTCCCATGGGGGTTCGGACTCGGCCGTGCGTCCCGGGACGGATCTCGTCATCGCTGCACTCGACGTCTCGCACGGAGGGTCCCCACTTGGGCCAGTGGCGGGGTTGTGCGAGGAGCATCCACAGCGTCGACGCCGGCGCGGCGATGACTCGGGTGATGTCCATGTCAGGCACCGAACGCGTCGGCGGGAACTTCGCGTTCGCCAGTTTGGATGGCTGCGATGATGCGGCGGGCGACGACATCGGGCTCGAGGCCGGGGCGAAGCCGGGGGGCCACGCCGACGATCGGGCGGTCTGCGAGGCCAGTCTCGGTGTGGGGCGGGCGCGCGTCGGTCACGGTGACCCCGGCCTGACGGAGCTCGCGCGTCAGCGCCCGGTCCGCGGCGGTGAGCGCGGCTTTGGAGGCGG
>JALHSW010000134.1 GCA_022865365.1 Acidimicrobiia bacterium
GGGGACCGAGCCGGTCTTCGACGCCCGCCACGTGAAGTTGGGTGGCAAGGCGGCCACCGAGCTCGTCGGAGTGGTCGACCCGGCGAAGGGCGAGGCGATGATCGCCTACGGCTGGGCCATGGCCGAGCACCTCGCCGACGGCCTCCAGCCCCCCAAGTAGCGCCTTCCCCTCAGCGTTCTTGCGTCAGAAATAGGCGCAATGCGCCCACTTCTGACGCAAGAACGTCAGGGGAGCTGCGCCGCCAGCGCCTCGGGCGTCGTGACCGGTGCTCGACACGCGAAGTGCTCGCATACGTACGCGGTTGGTCGACCGTCGACGAGCGGGCGGTCGGCGAGCAGCGGCGAGAGGTCGGCGCCGGTGCCCGGCGCGGCGGTGAGGCGGACCGCATTCGGCAGGAACCGACCCGTCACCTCCGCGCAGAGCGCCGCGGTCGCGGGGTCGTCGGGATCACCCACGATGGCGATCTCGAGCGGCGGGGTGAGCCGGCGTTCGAGTGCGCCGAGCAGATACGCAAAGGCCGTCGGGTGGTCGCCGAGCAGCGGGGCCATCGAGCGCAGCCAACTCGTCGCCGGCTCCTCGTAGCGGGCGTCACCCGTGAGCGCCGCGAGACGCAGCAGTCCGTTTGCCGCGAGGGAGTTCTCCGCGGGCGTGGCGTTGTCCTGGACATCCTTCGGTCGCACGATCAGCGCCTCGGCATCGACGCCGGTCGTGAAGAACCCGCCACGCTCGTTGTCGGCGAAGAGTGCGAGCAGGGCATCAGCGACACCGCGAGCGTCGGCGAGCCAGGCGACGTCATCGACCTCGGCGAGGGTGACGAGTGCTTCCAGGAGCGCCGCGTGATCTTCGGCGTACGCGGGGATCGCGGCCCGACCTCCCTGCCATGAGCGGAGGAGGCGGCCGTCGTCGCGCCGCATCGCGTCCAGCAGGAACCGTGCGTTCGTGCGCGCCGCGTCCATCCAGTCGGATCGCCGGAACACCGCAGCAGCCTGCGCGAGCGTCTGGAGGAACAGCGCGTTCCAGGCGAGCAGCACCTTGTCGTCGAGCCCGGGGCGCACACGGATGCTGCGGGCCGCGAGCAGCCCGGGAATCGCGCGCACGACGGCGTCGGGCCGGTCCTCGGTCCGGTCGACGGCGTGCAGGATCGTGCCCGAGTACTGCGTGTGGGGGTCGACGAAGTTGCCGGCCTTGGTGACGCCGAAGAATCGGATCACCTCCGGCGCATCCTCACCGCACACGGCTTGGATCTCGTCGAGCGACCATACGTAGAACTTGCCCTCGATGCCCTCGGAGTCGGCGTCCTCGGCCGAGAAGAAGCCGCCCTCGGGGTGGTGCAGGTCGCGCAGCACGTAGCCGATCGTCTCCTCGACGATCCGCTGGTACCGGGGCTCGCCGGTGACGAGCCACGCGTGCAGGTACGTCGCCCCGAGCAGTGCCTGGTCGTAGAGCATCTTCTCGAAGTGCGGCACGAGCCAGAAGTCGTCGACGGAGTAGCGGTGGAAGCCGCCGCCGAGCTGGTCGTACATCCCGCCGGCCGCCATCGCGTCGAGGGAGATCGTGACCATCTCGACGATGTGGGGATCGGGATCCCTGAGGCTCGCACGGAGCAGGAAGTCATGCGTCATGGCCTGAGGGAACTTCGGTGCCCGTCCGAACCCGCCGAACCGGGGATCGAACTGCGGTGCGACGCTCGCGACCGCACGTTCGAGGATCTCGGGGGTCGGATCGTCGGTGCCGCCACCGTCGAGGGTCACCGAGCGCTCGATCGCCTCGCGGAGCTTGCCGGCCTGGTCGAGGAGATCCTCGCGTCGATTGCGCCACGCGTCGTTGATCACCTCCATCAGACGTGCGAACCCCGGGCGACCATGCGAGTCGCCCTTGGGGAAGTACGTGCCGCCGTAGAAGGGCTGCGCGTCGGGGGTGAGGAACACGGTCATCGGCCAGCCGCCCTGGCCGGTCATCGCCTGCACGGCCTGCATGTAGATGCCGTCGACGTCGGGCCGCTCTTCCCGGTCGACCTTCACGTTCACGAACAGCCGGTTCATCACCGCCGCGATCTCGGGATCCTCGAAGCTCTCGTGAGCCATCACATGGCACCAGTGGCACGACGAGTAGCCGACCGAGAGCAACACCGGGACGTCGCGCTCGGTCGCGGCGGCGAAGGCCTCCTCGCCCCACGGGTACCAGTCGACCGGGTTCTCGGCGTGCTGGCGCAGATAGGGGCTGGTCTCGGCCGCGAGGCGGTTCACCGCCACATCATGACCTTCCGGTCTACGGCGCAGGGACGGTGTCGGGGTCGCGGGGGAGGAGGTGCTGGGTCGCGACGGTCTTGGCCCAGCGGTAGTCGGGCTTGCCCGACGGGGACCGCACGATCTTCTCGA
>JALHSW010000135.1 GCA_022865365.1 Acidimicrobiia bacterium
AGCATCGTTGTCGCCGGGCTTCGGCATCTGGCCCCACCGTGGGGTGCACGAGCTCACGGATGGCGCCGAGTGCGGCGTCGCCGGTGTCGACGACGCGCACGAGATCGCCCCACCCGCCGCGCTCCGCGAGGTCACGAACGGCGGCGACCAGCCCCGGATGCTCGCGCTCGTAGTGATCCGCGCCCAGGAACACCATCGGACTGCGTACCCCGTACAGCGCGTAGTCGTTCTGCGCCGCGTCGGTGAAGATCTCCTGCGCGGTCCCGCTGCCGCCTGGGGTGTAGACGACACCGCCGAGCGCGATCGCCAGCAGACCGTTCTCGCGGATGCTGTTCTGGAAGTACTTCGCGATGTGCGTCGAGAACTGGTTCAGCGGCTCGTCGACGTAGAGCCAGGTCGGGACCCCGAGGCTCGTCGCGCCGTCGGGCCACGCGGCCCGAACCTCGAGCGCGCGCTCGAGGAACGCTGCGGGATCGGTGGCGTACCCGGGCGCCGTCGCGAGGCGCGTCAGGGCTCCGTCGAGAGCCGCATCGTCGGCCCGCGCCAGCCAGGCACCGAGGTTGGCTGCCTCCATGAGCCCGGGCCCACCTCCCGTTGCGACGACGAACCCGGCACGGGTGAGGCCACGAGCGAGGTCGGCGACACGCCGATACGCCGCGTCGGCGCGCGGCGTCGCGTGGCTTCCCATGATCCCCACGACCGGACCCTCGGTCACCTCGAGGAATCGGACCAGCGCGGCATCGATGCACGAGTCGTGCACACCTCGAGCGAGCGTCTCGAGCGGGGACGCCGTCGCCTGTGTGCGCCGGCCGATTCGGGCGTCGAGGGTCGTGTCGGGTCGGCCCACTTCGTAGCCCGCCATCAGCTCGTCGTGGTCGTAGAGCGCGGCGCGGTACGGCGTGAACTCGAAGCCGTCCAATGGCGGGAGGACCGTCGCCCCCGCGGCACGCAGGTGCCCTTCGCCGTCCGGGGTCAAGCGGCAGCCGGCGAACGCAGCGCCGGCGACGTCGAGCTCGGTCCACTCGAGTGAGACGTCGCGCAGGTCGAGCCCGACGATCCACGCGCCGGTAAGGTCCCGGGCCCGCTCTCGGAGGAGCGCGACGGTGTCGATGACGACGTCCATGGCGAATGCGCACCGTAGCGCCCGGCCTTCCCCATCTCGTCAGCCGGCTCGTCAGCCGGCTCGGCCGGCCGGCGTCGGTAGGCTCACCTTCTGTGGCTCGTCGACTCCGGTTCCCGCAGGCTGCAGTGGCGACGCCGCACTACCTCGCGACGTCGGCCGGGCTCGTCGCTCTCGCACGCGGCGGCAACGCGTTCGACGCGGTGCTCGCGGCCAACCTCGCGCTCGGGGTGGTCGCGCCCTACCTCTGCGGCTACGGCGGCGACGTGTTCGCGATCGTGTGGGACGGCGCACTGCACGGGTACCTCGGGTCGGGGCGCTCGGCGGCCGGCGCGTCGCTCCCCGACGCACAGGAGCGTCACGGCGACCAGCTCCCGGCCTTCGGGGGCGAGGTCGTCACCGTGCCGGGGGCGGTGGCCGGCTGGTTCGACCTCCTCGACCGCTTCGGCACACGGCCGTTCGCGGAGCTCGCAGGAGCTGCGATCGGGCTCGCACGTGACGGTTTCGAGATCACGCCGCAGGCAGCCACCGTCTTCGCCGAGTCCCGTCGCTTCTACCGCGGGTTCGACGAGTGGCACGCGGTCTACGGCGGTGTAGCTGACGGCGACGTGCTCCGCCAACCGGCGCTGGCGCGCACGATCGAGGCGCTCGCGTCCGATGGCCCCGAGGTCTACTACCGCGGTCCGATCGCCGACGCGATCGGCGAGGCCGTCCAGGCAGCCGGCGGCGCCCTCACCGGCGACGATCTGTCCGCCCACGGCGGCGAATGGGCGACACCGCTTCGCGCGCCGTACCGCGATGCCGAGGTGGTGGAGCTGCCACCGCCGACGCAGGGCGTGAGCGCGCTCGAGGCGCTGCGGATCCTCGACGGGTTCGCTCCGCCCGAATCGGGCCCAGCACGCGAGCACGCCTTGCTCGAGTCGACGAAGCAGGCGCTCGCGGACCGCGACCGGTGGGTCACCGACCCCGACACCATGCCGGTCCCGGCGTCGACGCTCCTCACCCAAGACTGGGTCGCGAGTCGGCGCCGGGCGATCGACCCCGATCGGGCCGGCACGCCTGACCCGGGTGAGCCCCAACCCGGCGGGACTGCGTACCTGTGTGCAGCCGATGCGAACGGCATGTTCGTCAGCCTCATCCAGTCCAACTTCATCCACTTCGGCTCCGGAGTGCACGTTCCCGCCTGGGGCATCAACCTCAACAACCGCGGCTTGTCGTTCTCCCTCGATGCCGAGCGCCCGAACGTGCTCGCACCGGCGAAGCGACCGATGCACACACTCATTCCGGCGATGGTCTTCCGCGACGGCGCGCCGTGGGCCGCGTTCGGCAGCATGGGCGGTGACGCGCAGGTGCCGGTGCACGTCGAGGTGCTGCACCAGGTACTCGCCGAGGCCGCCGACTGGGCCGACGCCATCCATGCGCCCCGATGGCGCGTCGATGTCGGTTCGTGGCGCGTGCACGCCGAGTCGCGCTTCGACGCGTCGATGCTCGACGGACTCCGTGCACTCGGGCACGACGTCGTGACGACCAGCCCGTTCGACTCGGGCATGGGCCACGCCCACGCGGTGTGGCGCACAGCCGACGGGTTCGGTGCAACATCCGACCCCCGGTCGGAAGGCGCCGCGCTCGGTATGTAGGGGGGCGCCTGTAGGGGCTGCCGGCGAGCGACACGAGGGCCCCGGGTACGATTGGCGCGTGTCCGGACCAGCCAAGACCCCCACCAAGACAGTCGCCAAGACGGTCGACGACGTGCGCGATGCACTCGCGGCGCACGACTACCTCGCCGACGAGGGCCTGGCGACCGCGATCTTCCTCGCTCTGACCCTCGAGCGGCCGCTGCTCCTCGAGGGCGAAGCCGGCGTCGGCAAGACCGAGGTGGCGAAGGTCCTCGCCCGCTGGACGGGCGGTGAGCTGGTCAGGCTCCAGTGCTACGAGGGGATCGACGCGAGCCAGGCTGTCTACGAGTGGGACTACTCCCGACAGCTCCTGCACCTCCGGGCGGCCGAAGCCGCCGGTGGGCCCATCGACGAGGACGCGCTGTACTCCGAGCGGTTCCTCGTGCGCCGGCCCCTACTCCGCGCAATCGCCCACGACGGGCCGACGCCTCCGGTGCTGCTCATCGACGAGGTCGACCGGGCGGATGACGAGTTTGAGGCGTTCCTGCTCGAGGTGCTCGCCGACTACTCGATCACCGTCCCCGAGCTCTCGACGTTCCACGCCGAGCAGCCGCCGATCGTGATCGTCACGTCCAACCGTACGCGCGACGTCCACGATGCACTCAAGCGACGGTGCCTCTACCACTGGATCGAGCACCCCGACTTCGAACGAGAGCTCGCCATCCTCCGGGTGCGCGCGCCCGAGGTGCCCGACGAGCTCGCCCGCCAGGTCGCCGCCGCGGCCGAGGCCCTGCGCGACCTCGACCTCTACAAGCCACCGGGCGTCGCCGAAACGATCGACTGGGCCCATGCGATCTCGGCGCTCGGCGCGGCCCAGCTCGACGAGCGTGTCGTCGACGTCACCCTCGGGGCGGTCCTCAAGTACCGGGAGGATCAGATGCGCGCCAGGGCCCACGGCCTCGGTCGGCTGGGAGCGGCGGCGGGGGAGCGGAGTGCCGGCGCCTGACGTCCGACCCCACGAGTCCACCCACGCCATCGGCCACGCCATCGGCCACGCCATCGGCCACGCCATCGGCGACGCCATCGGCGACGCCGCTGCCGAGCGTGCCGCAGTCGCGTTCGCACGCATCTTGCGCGGCGCCAGGCTGATCGTCCCGGTTGGCGCGACGATCACCTACGCACGGGCGTTGGCCGCGGTCGGTCTCGATCGCCGCGACGACGCCTACTGGGCCGGGCGGGTCACGCTGCTGCGCGGGCCCGAAGACGTGCCGCTCTACGACCGCGCCTTCCGGGTCTTCTGGGACCGCGTCGCGAGCATCGTGGCCGACGCGTCCGCACTCACCAGCGACCTCACGATCGCCTTCGACGCCCCGAACGACGAGGGTGGCGACGAAGCTGGCGACGATGCCGGTGGCGACGACTCGGACGCCAGGCCCTCGGTCCGGGTCCGGTACAGCCGGGCCGAGGTGCTCCACGAGCGCGACTTCGCGCTCTACACGGCAACCGAGCACGACGAGGCAAAGCGCCTGATGAGTGACCTTCGGTTCGTCGGCTCGCTGCGCCCCTCGCGCCGACAGCACCCGGTGTCGCACCAGCGCGGTCGGACCGACCTGCGGCGCACCGTTCGCCGCTCGCTGCGAGCCGGCGGCGAACCGACGCCACGCGCCGTTCGCGCCCCGACCTCGCGACCGCGAAGGATCGTGCTGCTCTGCGACGTGAGCGGCTCGATGGAGCCGTACGCGCGGGCGATGCTCCGCTTCCTCCACGTGGCGGTGGTCGGACGCGGTCGGGTCGAGGCGTTCGCGCTCGGCACGCGCCTCACCCGACTCACTCGCGAGCTGCAAAGCCGCGATCCGGACGCTGCGCTCGCCGCGGCCGCGGAGCGAGTGGTCGACTGGTCCGGGGGAACACGGCTCGGCGATGGCCTGCGCACATTCAACGACCGGTGGGGCGTTCGGGGCATGGCGCGGGGTGCCATCGTCGTGATCCTCTCCGACGGATGGGACCGCGGGGACCCCGACGAACTCGGAGCCGAGATGGCTCGCCTGGCTCGGGTCGCGCACCGGATCGTCTGGGTGAACCCGCTGAAGGCCACGCCTGAGTACGCGCCGCTCGCGCGTGGCATGGCCGCCGCACTGCCCTACGTCGACGACTTCGTCGAAGGTCATTCGCTTGCGGCACTCGACGAGCTCGTCGAGGTGATCGCCCGACCGGATCGGCGGGTACCCGCGGCGAGGACGGGACGATGACGAGGACGGGACGATGACGAGGACGGGACGATGACGAGGACGGGACGATGAGAGATCTCCTCGACGACATCGATCGATGGCGCGCCGACGGCAAGCGGGTCGCGGTCGCACGCGTGGTCGGGCTCGACGGATCGGGACCGCGCGATCCCGGCGCCGCGATGGCCGTCAGCGAGTCGGGCGAGGTCGCGGGCTCGGTCTCGGGCGGATGCGTCGAGGGGGCCGTCGTCACCGAAGCGCTCGCGGTGCTCGAGGGCGAGCGCGAGTGCGGCGTCGTCTCGTTCGGGTACTCCGACGACGAGGCCTTCGCAGTCGGCCTCACCTGCGGGGGCACGATCCACGTGTTCGTCGAGACCCTCGATTGGTGAGGCGCCCGACATGATGAGGGCGACGTGGTAGCGAGCACCCCGCTCTACGA
>JALHSW010000136.1 GCA_022865365.1 Acidimicrobiia bacterium
CGAATCGCGATCGCGGTGTCGAGGTTGCCGGAGAAGTCGAGATAGCCGACCACCCCGGCGTACGGACCGCGCTTGACGGGCTCCAGTGAATCGATGATCTCCATGGCCCGCACCTTCGGTGCACCGCTCACGGTCCCGGCAGGGAACGTTGCGCGTAACACGTCGACCGCGCTGCACCCTTCGGCAAGATCGCCTGAAGCCTCACTCGTCAGGTGCATGACGTGTGAGTACCGCTCGAGCGACATCAACTCATCGACCTTCTCGGTTCCGAAGCGCACGACCCGACCGATGTCGTTGCGAGCGAGGTCGACCAACATGACGTGCTCGGCCCGCTCCTTCGGGTTCTCGACGAGCTCGGCACCGAGGCGTCGATCGTGGTCGTCGTTCTGACCGCGAAAGCGCGTCCCGGCGATCGGACGGATGATCACCCGCCCTTCGAGGACCTGCACCATCGGTTCCGGAGACGAGCCGACGAGCGTTACCTCGGGGTGGCGCACGACATACATGTACGGCGACGGGTTGACCTGCCGCAGGACGCGGTACACGTCGAACGGGTCGAGCGCGCCCTCGATGTCGAAGCGCTGCGCGAGCACGACCTGGAAGATGTCACCGGCGAGGATGTGCTCGCGCGCGGCCTCGACGGCCTGGTGGTAGAGGTCCCCGGGCATCGACGACCGCACGTCGGGGAGATCGCCGAGGTCGTCGGCCGGGGGCCACGACGGCACGTAGGGCAACGGCCGGGCGAGCTCGTCGACGAGGTCGCCGAGGCGCGCCACCGCACGGTCGTAGGCCGCATCGATCTCGGACACCGCCGCTCCAGCGGCCGGGAGAAACACGTTCTCGATCAGCGAGAGGCGCTGGCGAAAGTGATCGAAGGCGGTCACGTGCCCGGTGAGCGACAGCACCGCGTCGGGGAGCCCGCGGTCGTCGGGGGGGATCGACGGCAGGTGTTCGATCTCGCGCACGACGTCGTAGCCCAGATAGCCCACGACCCCGCCGTGGAAGGGAGGAAGCTCGGGGATCTGCGGTGACCGGTGCAGCGCGAGCAACGCCTCGAGCGCCGCGAGCGCGCCCTGGTCGCGCGGCACCTCCGGTGGGAGCACCCCGTCGACCTCGACTCGCCGGCCCCGCACGACCATCGTGGCTGCGGGATCGCGTCCGAGGAACGAGAAGCGGCCCCAGCGCTGACCGTGCTCGACGGACTCGAGCAGGAAGCCCGGGGTCCCGTCGGCCTCGGCTCCGACGAGCTTCACGAACGCCGAGACCGGCGTCTCGAGGTCGGCGAGCACCTCACGCCACACCGGGACCACCGTGTGGTCCCGGGCAAGCGAACGGAAATCGTCGCGACTCGGCCGGACCGAGCCCGCGTCACTCATCCGGAGTCACGCATCGGGATCGCTCACCGCGGGCCGGGTTCGGCGCCGCTCCCGAAAGTCCGGAAGAAACAGGACCGTTCGCCCGTGTGGCAGGCGCCGTCACCCTCCTGGTCGACCACGAGGAGCACAACATCGCCATCGCAGTCATACGCGACCTCGCTCACCCACTGGCGGTCACCGGAGGTGTCACCCTTGCGCCACAGCTCCTGGCGGCTCCGACTCCAGAACACCGATCGCCCTTCTTCGAGCGTGCGCCGCAGGGCCTCTTCGTTCATCCAGGCGAACATCAGCACCTGGCCGGTCGCTCCCTCCTGGACGATCGCCGGGAGCAGGCCGTCCGCGTTCCATTTGAGCGCAGCGATCTCCTCTGGTGTGTAGGAGATCGGCGTCCCCGACGCTGGGGTCCCGATCATCGGCGAATCTGGCATCGAGGAACCGGATGGACTCATCGTCGATCGAGCGTATCCGTCGCCTCGATCGACGCCGTCCGCGATTCACGCGCTCCACCATCGGAGTGCGAGACTCCTTCGCCGCATGACCGTACGTGATCACCTCGCAGCAACGCCCCGGGCCCCACGACGTCCGACGGTGCTCCGTCACGGCGTCGACGAACGCGTCGACGACTGGTACTGGCTCCGCGACCGTGACGACCCGGCCGTCCGCGCGTACCTCGAGGCGGAGAACGCGTTCACGCAGACCGGTCTCGCCCACACGGCACCGTTGCAGGCGCGGCTCTTCGATGACATCAAGGCGCGCGTCCAGGAGACCGATGTCTCCGCGCCCGTGCGGCGCCGGGGCTGGGACTACTTCACCCGCACGATCGAGGGCCATGAGTACGCCGTGCACTGTCGACGCCCCACGGGATCCACGACGCCACCGGATCCCGAAGCCGCGCCCGGCAGCACCCCAGGCGAGGAGATCGTCCTGGACGAGAACGCCTTGGCGGCCGACGCCGAGTACTTCGTGTTGCGCGGGCTCGCGCTCTCGCCCGCGCAGGCACAGATCGCGTATGCCGTCGACTTCACCGGCGGCGAGCTCGCGACCCTGCGGTTCCGTGAGCTGGCGACGGGCAGGGACCTCGCCGACGAGATCGACGGCGTCTACTACGGGCTCGCCTGGGCGAACGACGAACGCACGGTCTTCTACGTGCGCCCGGACGACGCGATCCGGCCGTACCAGGTGTGGCGTCATGTGCTGGGGTCACCCGCGTCCGACGACGTGCTCGTGTACCAGGAGGACGACGAACGGTTCGGTGTGGGTATCGGGCGCACGCGCACCGGGCGGTTCCTGGTGATCGGGAGCGAGTCGAAGACGACGAGCGAGACCCATCTCGTCGACGCCGACGATCCGACCGCGGCGCTCCGGCTCGTCGCACCTCGCGAGCAGGGCATCGAGTACCACGTCGAGCACCATCACCACGTCGAGCACCATCACCACGCCGGGCACCACGCCGGGCACGCCGACCGACTGTTCATCATCACCAACGCCGACGGCGCCGAGAACTTCAAGCTGATGGTGACCGGCCTCGACACCACGAGCCGAGGCGAGTGGAACGAGATCGTTCCCCATCGCAGCGACGTACGCCTTCATGACGTCGACGCCTTCGCCGGTCATCTCGTGCTCTCCGAGCGCGCCGAGGGGCTGGAGCGGCTCCGCGTGCTGAGCATCGCCGACGGCACAGAGCGGCTGCTCACGATGCCCGACGACGTGTACTCGGCCTGGGTCGGCGCGAACGCGGAGTTCGAGACCACCACATTCCGGTACGGCTACACGTCGCTCGTCGTCCCCGTCTCCGACATCGACGAGGACTTCACGAGTGGTGAGCGCGTCGTGGTGAAGGAGCAGCCGGTGCACGGGTACGACCCGACCGAGCTCGAGACCCATCGTCTCTGGGCGACCGCCGGTGACGGGACGAGCGTCCCGATCTCGATCGTGCACCGCCGCGATCTGCCGCGCGACGGTCGTGCCCCGCTCCTGCTCTACGGCTACGGCTCCTACGAGGTGTCGGTCGACCCGATCTTCTCGACCTCGCGCGTCAGCCTGCTCGAGCGCGGTGTCGTGTACGCGATCGCACATGTGCGCGGTGGCGGCGAGCTCGGCCGGCCCTGGTACGACGATGGCAAGCTCGACCACAAGCAGAACTCCTTCACCGACTTCGTGGCCTGCGCGGAGCACCTCGTCGCTGAGGGCTACACGTCACCCGACCGACTGCTGGCTCGCGGCGGCAGCGCCGGTGGGTTGCTCATGGGCGCGGTCGCGAACCTCCGACCCGACCTGTTCCGGGCCATCGTGGCCGAGGTCCCGTTTGTCGACTGTCTCACGACGATGCTCGACGACTCACTACCCCTGACGATCACCGAGTGGGAGGAGTGGGGGGACCCCGTGCACGACCCCGCGGTGTACGACTACATCAAGTCGTACGCGCCGTACGACAACGTCACGGCGCAGGACTACCCCGCGCTCCTCGTGACGGCGGGCCTCAATGATCCCCGCGTGCAGTACTGGGAGCCGGCCAAGTGGGTCGCCAAGCTGCGCGAGACCGCAACCGGCGTCGCTCCCCTCTTCCTCAAGACCGAGCTCGGCGCCGGCCACCACGGCCCGAGCGGACGCTACGAGTCGTGGAAGGAAGAGGCGTTCGTGCTCGCCTTCATCCTCGACCAGGTCGGCATCTCCGAGTAGGAGCACCACGCTTCTCGGCACGGTGGTCGACAACTGTTGTCGCCGAGCGTGCCGAGAAACCTCAGGGCAGGGGCAAGAACGTCGCGAGCTGACGGCCGACTGCCCACCGGCTCTCCCACCGGTGCGCGATCGGTGGCGCCATCGGATCGGGCACCATGGGATCGATCGCAACCGGTGGCGCAACGTCGGGAACGACGACATCGCGGAACTCGGGACCAGGGCGTGGCGACGAGTACGCCGCCATCGCGACCGCGATGAGGCGCTCGCCCTGCGGTGTCCGCTCGAAGCGGGTGGCCATGGCGCACGACGCTACCGTCGGGAGCGCGGACCTCTA
>JALHSW010000137.1 GCA_022865365.1 Acidimicrobiia bacterium
CAGCCGATTTCGGTGCATGGACATTGCTCCTTGTATTAGGCGGACCGCCGCACCCTAGTGACCGGTTGGCCACCCTGTCACGCGCTCCCGCGGTCGCCCCCGCTTGTCTCGGGCCTTGTTTCAGGGAGGGGATTGCGGAGACACTGGAACCCGTTCCAGCGAGTCCAGTCCTGGCGAGCACGGGAGCGCGCATGCTCGACGTCCTGATCCGTGGCGGCACCGTGGTCGACGGTACTGGCGCGCCCGCACGCCAGGCCGATGTCGGCATCCGCGCCGGTCGCGTCGTGATGGTTGGCCAGCCGGGCGGCGAGTCGGTCGACGAGGACGCGACCGAGGTGGTGGATGCCACGGGGCTCGTCATCACGCCCGGCTTCGTCGACCCGCACACCCACTACGACGCACAGCTCTTCTGGGATCCGGCGGCATCGTCGTCGAGCCTGCACGGCGTCACGACGGTCATGGCGGGCAACTGTGGCTTCACGCTCGCGCCACTGAGCGACGGCGACGCCGACTACACGCGGCGGATGATGGCCAAGGTCGAGGGGATGCCTCTGGCCGCGCTCGAGCACGGCGTCCCGTGGGGCTGGTCGACATTCTCGGAGTACCTCGATTGTCTCGATGGCGCGATCGGGGTCAACGCGGGCTTTCTCGTGGGGCACTGCGCGTTGCGCCGCAATGTCATGGGTGCCGATGCCGTCGGGAGTGAGGCATCGCTGGAGCAGGTCGAGGCGATGGCGCGGCTCTTGCACGAGGCCATCGAGGCCGGCGGGATGGGGTTCTCGACGACGCTCGCCTTCACGCACTCCGACGGTGACGGCGAAGCGGTGGCATCGCGCTGGGCGTCGCGCGATGAGGTGCTGGCCCTCTGCGCGGCGGTGCGTGACCACGAAGGCACCACGCTGGAGTACGTCACCGATGGCTGCATGCGTGGGTTCCGTGACGACGAGATCGAGTTGATGGCGGCGATGAGCCTCGCGGGGCGTCGCCCACTGAACTGGAACGTCCTCACCGTCGACTCCAAGGAGCCTGAGCGCTACCGCGCCCAGCTCGCAGCGTGCGAGCACGCGGCCGAGCAGGGCGGCCGAGCGGTGGCATTGACGATGCCGGTGCTCGTCGAGATGAACATGAGCTTCGGGAGCTACTGCGCGCTGTTCATGCTGCCCGACTGGTCCGACGTGATGAGCCTCCCGGTGCCGGAGCGCATCGAGCGCCTGCGCGACCCTGCGGTTCGAGCACACCTGCTCGAGCGTTCGCGTTCCTCGGATGCCGGGGTGTTCACCCGGCTCACCGAGTGGGACAAGTACCAGATCGGCGACACGTACTCGGCCGACAATGATGGGCTGAAGGGTCGCCTCGTCGCCGACCTGGCGCGCGAACGCGGACAGGAGCCGTTCGACGCGCTCCTCGACATCGTCATCGCGGACGACCTCCGTACCGTGCTGTGGCCGCTCCCGACCGACGACGACGCCGAGAGCTGGGCGCTGCGGGTCGCGGCCTGGGGTCGCGACGACGTCCTGCTCGGCGGGTCGGATGCCGGCGCGCACCTCGACCGTATGTGTGGCGCGTCGTACACGACGCAGTTCCTCGGTGACTGCCTGCGGGGTCGACGGCTTGTGTCCCTGGAGCGGGCGGTGCAGATGCTCACCCAGGAGCCGGCCGCGCTCTTTGGTCTTCGTGATCGCGGGGTCCTCGCGGTCGGGGCGCAGGCCGACGTCGTGATCTTCGACCCCGCGACGGTCGACTCGGGCGCGGTGTCGATGGTGCACGACCTCCCGGGTGGCACTCCACGTCTCTTTGCCGGGGCAGTCGGCGTACGTCGCGTCTACGTGAACGGTCGCGCGGTGGCCGTTGACGGGGAGCTCACCGGTCAGCTCCCGGGCACCGTCCTGCGCTCGGGCCGAGACACCGAGACGGTCGGTGTTCCTGCTGGAGCGTGACCGCGTTAGTGTCGCCCGCCTGACGCAGCGTCAGATCGAGGGAGCGAGCGGAGCGTGAAGCAGTATCGGTTGTTGATCGGGGGCGAGTGGGTCGACGGTGCCGACGGAACCTACGGCATCGTCAATCCGGCGACCGAGGAGATCGTGGGCGAGGCGCCGGAGGCGAGCGCCGCCGATGCCGAGGCGGCCGCCCAGGCCGCCCACGACGCCCTGCCGGCGTGGAAGCGCACGACGCCGGAGGAGCGCGCCAACCTTCTCCAGGCGCTCGCGCTCGAGATCCGCAAGCGCAGCGACGCCCTGCTCCCGCTCATCATGGCGGAGACCGGCGCCACGCTTTCGGTCGGCTCGGCCCTCCAGGTGCCGCAGGCGGTCGCCCGGTTCGAGCGCTACTCGCGCGGAGCGCTCCAGGACATCAACATCGCGCTCCCTCCCTCGATCATGGCGACGACGCCGCTCGCCGCGGGTGGCGTGATCGGCGGGATCGGTGTTCGCGCGCCGGTCGGCGTCGTCGCGTGCATCTCGCCGTACAACTTCCCGCTCGTCAACATGGCGGGGAAGGTCGGTCCGGCGCTCGCGACCGGCAACACGATCGTGATGAAGCCCGCACCCCAGGACCCGCTGGCGATCATCGAGTTTGCTGAGATCTGCGAGGCGGTCGGGTTCCCGCCCGGCGTGATCAACGTGGTGACGGGGTCGAAGCCCGACTCCGGCTCGGCCCTCGTGGAATCGAAGCACGTCAACATGATCAGCTTCACGGGATCGACCGCCGTGGGTGTGAGCATCTACGAATCCGGGGCGAAGACGATGAAGCGCCTGCTCCTCGAGCTGGGAGGCAAAGGTGCGGCGATCGTCTGCGAGGACGCCGACGTCTCGAAGGCGATCGCGGCGCTCGTGAGCGTCTGGGGCTTCCACTCGGGGCAGATCTGCACGGCGCCCACGCGTGCGATCGTGCACCGCTCGTTGCACGACCAGCTCGTGGCCGGGTTGCGGGCGGTCGCATCGAACCTCAAGATCGGTGCGCCCGAGGCTTCCGACACGATCGTCGGGCCCGTGATCAGCGGTGTGCACCGCGATCGGGTCGAGTCGTTCATCACTTCGGGCGCGGGGGAGGGCGGCGAGCTCGTCGTCGACGGTCGTCGTCCTGCCGGCTTCGATCGCGGCTTCTACGTGGGCCCGACGCTCCTCGCCAACTGCACCAACGACATGCCGGTGGTGCGCGAGGAGATCTTCGGCCCGGTCATCGTGGTCGTTCCCTTCGACACCGAGGACGAGGCGATCGCGATCGCGAACGACTCCGACTACGGCCTGTACGACTACGTCTTCTCCGAGGACACGGCGAGGGCCTACGGCATCGCGCAACAGCTCGAGGCGGGCAACGTCGGGATCAACACCGCCCAACGCAACCACGAGTCACCGTTCGGTGGGTTCAAGATGAGCGGTGTCGGGCGCGACGGGGGCGACTTCGGTCTCCACGCGTACACCGAGCTGCAGAGCATCGTCTGGCCCGGGTGATCGTGGAGCCTGAGAGAGGACTCGCATGAAGGCACTGGTCTACGACGGGAAGCAGGCCGCGATCCGCAATGACGTCGAGGTGCGGCAGCCCGGGCCGACCGAGGTCAAGGTGCGGGTCACCTCGGCCGGCTTGTGTCACAGCGACCTCAGCGTGATCGACGGGGTGATCCAGTGGCCGCCGCCCGCGGTGCTCGGCCACGAGGGTGCTGGTGTCGTCGACGTGGTGGGGGAGGCCGTCACCCATGTGGCTCCCGGTGACCACGTCGTACTCCACACGCTCGCGTTCTGCGGACAGTGCAAGTGGTGCAACACCGGCCGACCGGCGTACTGCCGCAAGAGCATCTCGAACGCGAGCCAGCCGTTCACCGTCGGTGGGGAGGCGGCGTGGAACTTCGCGGCGACGTCTTGCCTTTCCGAGTACACGGTCGTCCAGGGTGTGCAGTGTGTGAAGGTCGACCCCGAGCTCGACCTCTCAGTCGCCTGCCTCATCGGCTGCGGGGTGCTCACCGGCATCGGGTCGGTGTGGAACCGCACGGATCTCGGGCTCGGCGACACCTGTGTCGTCTTCGGGGTCGGCGGGGTGGGCCTCAACGTGATCCAGGCCGCGAAGGTGAAGGGCGCGCAGCGGATCATCGCGGTCGACACGGTCGCGGCGAAGGAGCAGGCCGCACGTGAATTCGGCGCGACCGACTTCATCCTGGCGGGGGAGGGCGTCGACGTCGTCGCGAAAGTCCGGGATTGGTTCCCGACGGTCATCGCCAACGTGGTCGGGTCCTTCGGCGAAGGCGGTGTCGACTACGCGTTCGACTGTGTCGGGCACCCGGAGATCCTGAACCAGTGCCTCGAGATGCTCGACTGGGGCGGCACCGCGGTGGCCGTCGGCGTACCGGCCGCGACGGCGACGGTTCCGGCCCGGGTCACGAACTTCACCCATGTCGAGCGGACGGTCACCGGTTCGCGCGCGGGTTCACATCGCCCGCACTGGGACATCCCGCTCATCGTCGACGCGTACCAGCGGGGGCTCATCAAGCTCGACGAGCTGGTGAGTGAACGGTATCCGCTCGACGACTGGGAGACCGCGGTGCACGACTTGCACGAGGGGAAGCTCGCTCGGGGCGTCCTCACGGTGTCGGCGCCGTAGTACGCACGCGACGTGGCCACGGTCGTCATCGAGGAGAGGTTCTGCGGGCCGCCGCGGTCGGGGCACGGTGGGTATGCCGCCAGCCTGGTCGCCGAGGTGCTCGGGAACCCGGCCGAGGTCACCCTGTCGGCGCCACCCCCGCTCGGCGTACCGCTCGAGCTCGTCCGCAACTCGGATGGAACCGCGGTCCTTTCCGACGGGGAGATGCTCATCGCCTCCGGGCGCGAGGTCGAGGCGGTGTCGGTGGACGCCTCGTTCCCGGACGGTCTCGGCGCCGTGCGCTGGGCCGACGCCGACGCGGCGGCCGAACGCTACGAGGAGCTCACGGCGCCCCATCCGTTCCCGACGTGCTTCGGGTGCGGACCGGCGCGCGAGCCCCGCGAGGCGCTCGCACTGCGCACGGGTCCGGTAGCCGGGCAGCCGGGGCTCTTCGCGGCACCGTGGGTCCCGAGCGCCGCGTACGCGCCCGACGACGGGAACCTCGCGGCCCGGATGGTCTGGGCCGCGCTCGACTGCCCCACCGGGGCGCCGTTCCTGGCCCGGGGTCTCGCCGTCGTGCTCGGGCGACTCGCAGTCGACGTCCGCGGGCCCGTGTCGGTCGGGTACCGGTACATCATCGCTGTGCGCGCGACTGGCGACGACGGTCGCAAGCACCACGCCGAGGCGGTGCTCGCGACCGACATGGGGAACGTGCAGGCGGTCGCACGCGCGACGTGGATCGAAGTAGACGTGGCAGGGTTTCTGGGATGAGGGGGGAGTGACATGGCAATGCCGCCCGAGGTGAAGGCGCTCGCGGCGAAGGTCCGGAACTGGGGCCGCTGGGGCGACGACGACGAGATCGGCACGCTGAACCTCATCACCGATGACGTGGTGAAGGCGGCTGCGAAAGAGATCACCACCGGTAAGCGGCTCGCGCTCGGCATACCGCTCGACGAGAACGGTCCGCAGATCGGCGTGGTCCCGGGCCGTGACAACCCGGTGCGCGAGATGATCATGGTCAACACGCCAATCACCGGGGATCCCACGAACTTCACCACGAGCGACGACAAGGTCGCGATGGGGATCCAGGCGGGCACCCACTGGGACGCGCTCGCTCATGTGAGCTACGAGGGGAACCTCTACAACGGCGTGAAGTCGAGCGAGGTCATCACCGCTGCTGGTGCCGCGCGGATGGGGATCGACAAGATCACGACGATCGTCAGCCGCGGCGTGCTGCTCGACGTCGCGAAGGCGAAGGGCGTCGATCGAATCGAAGGCAGCTACCCGCTCACGGGCGCGGACCTCGACGCCGCGTGCGAACTCGGCAAGGTCCAGGTGCGATCCGGCGACGTCGTGCTGATCCGCACCGGGCAGATGCAACTGTTCTTCGCGGGGGATCGGGAGGCGTATCTCACACCGTCCCCGGTACCATCGCTGCAGACGGTTGAGTGGTTCCACTCTCACGACGTCGTGGCGGTCGCGACCGACAACTCCACCTTCGAGTGCTACCCGTCCGAGCGTGAGGACGCGATGCTGCCCGTCCATCTGCTGCACCTCGTCGACATGGGGATGACGCAAGGCCAGAACTGGAACCTCGAGGAGCTCGCTGAGGACTGTGCGGCCGACGGTCGATACTCGTTCTTCCTCGACGCGTCACCCATGCCCTTCACGCACGGGGTCGGCAGCCCGGTCAACCCGATCGTGATCAAGTAGCGCGATGTCCGGTGGCTCGAAGCGCGACGAGCCGATCGCCGATCCGA
Source organism: Acidimicrobiia bacterium (assembly GCA_022865365.1). GTDB lineage: Bacteria > Actinomycetota > Acidimicrobiia > IMCC26256 > PALSA-555 > JALHSW01. The sequence continues at coordinate 6,330 of JALHSW010000137.1, forward strand.
TCAGGGGGCGCGTTGTCCTCGTGACCGGGGCGTCGTCGGGGATCGGCGCCGCGAGTGCAGTTGCGCTGGCCGAGGCCGGGGCGACTGCGGTCGCGCTCTGCGCCCGGCGTGAGGAGCGGCTGCGCGAGGTCCTCGAGCGCTGCAGGGAGCACGCGCCGGGCTCCGCGATGTTCCCGGTGGATCTCGTCGATCTCGACTCCCTCCCCGAGCTCGCGCAGCGCGTCGAAGCCGAGCTCGGTCCGGTCGACCTGCTCGTGAACAACGCCGGCGTCGCGAAGCGTCGGCGCATGCCGGATCTCACCGTGGCCGAGCTCGATGGCGTGATGCGGGTCAACTTCTACGCGCCCGTCGTGCTCACGGGGGCGTTGCTCCCCGGCATGGTCGAGCGGGGCCACGGCCGGATCGTCAACGTCTCGTCGATGGGTACTCGTAGCGCCGCGTTGCGCGTCGGGGCCTACGCCGCGTCCAAGGCCGCGCTCGAGCTCTGGACTGAGGGGCTGATGCTCGATCTCCTGGGGACGGGCGTGCGTGCCCAGCTGCTGGTGCCCGGGACGACCAGGACGGAGTTCTCGCAGCCGACCGATGACAACGAGCCGCCGTTTCCGCCCGACCCGAACGCGCAGGACGCGGCGGATGTCGCCGCGGCACTCATCGCGCTGCTCCGATCCGACGACTTCGAGGGATTCGCCAGCGACGCGCACGCGGCGACCTCGCTCGCCAAGCGCTCCGATCCGAACGCCTTCCTGGCCTCGGTGCGGGACCACCTCGCGCCGCCGACAACCGGTTCCGACCGATAGGGTCCTCGGCCGTGGCGCGCTTCGACGATCGAGTGGTGGTGGTGACCGGGGCCGGCTCCGGCATCGGACGCGCGACTGCGATCCGGTTCGGCTCCGAAGGGGCGATCGTCGCGTGCCTCGACGTCAACGAGGCAGCCGCGGCGACGACAGTGGCGACGATCGGTGCCGCCGGCGGGCGGGCCCAGGCGTGGAAGCTCGACGTGACCGACGCAGCCCAGGTCGACACCGTGATCACCGCGGTCGCCGCGGAGCTCGGCCGTCCGACGATCTGTGCCAACGTCGCCGGCATCGGCAAGTTCGCCCGTTCCGAAGAGCAGCCCGTCGAGGAGTTCCGCCAGATCCTCGAGGTGAACCTCATCGGCGCCTTCGCCGTCTCGCGGGCGTGCCTCCCCCATCTCCTGGAGTCTGGTGGCTGCATCGTGAACACCTCGTCGAGCGCCGGGATCTTCGGTCAGCCCTACAACGCCGCGTACTGCGCGTCCAAGGGCGGTGTGTCCCTCATGACAAAGGCGATGGCCGTCGAGTACACCCGGCGTGGGGTACGCGTCAACGCAGTCGCGCCGGCCGGTATCGACACGCCGCTCACGAAGGACTTCGACTTCGTCGAGGGCAGCAACCCGCGCGAGTACATGAAGATGATGCCGCCGACGGGTGAGATGGGAACGCCGGAGATGGTGGCGTCACTCATCGCGTTCCTGGCATCCGACGAGGCGTGCTACATCAACGGGACCATCGTCCCCATCGACATGGGAGTCACCGCATGACCGACGCCAGCGCCACGCCGTTCGGCAAGGGCGTCAAGCAGCGCGATCTCATCAAGATGACCCAGGAGGAGATCGACGAGTTCCTCGGGGGTTGGCGCACGATGAACTGCGCGACCATCAACCACGACGGGACGATTCACCTGGTTGCGATGTGGTATGGGTTTCTCGAGGGCTGCTGTGCGCTCGAGACGAAGGCCAAGAGCCAGAAGGTCGCGAACCTCCGGCGGAATCCGCAGATCACCTGTCTCGTGGAGGAGGGCGACTCTTACGACCAGCTGCGCGGCGTCGAGATCGTCGGTCACGCGGACATCATCGAAGACCCGGATCGCATCTTCGAGCTGGGGATCAGCGTCTTCGAGCGGACCACGGGGGCGAAGTACTCCGAGGACATGCGCGCCGGTGTCGAGGCGATGATCAACAAGCGGGTTGTCGTCAAGATCATCGTCGACAAGTACGTCACCTGGGACCACCGCAAGCTCGGGCTCCCCGACATGTCGACGAAGAGCTGAACTGCACCATGGTGCTCGCCGGCCGTTGAGGGGACCGTCGGCATACGAGACGATCGGACGCGCGTACACGGTGCGCCGGAGGCCCGACCCGTCGATCGCGCGTCGGATCAGAGCCGCGCTCGGTGACGCGGCCACGGTGATCAACGTGGGTGCCGGCGCCGGATCGTACGAGCCCGACGACCGCACGGTCGTCGCGGTCGAGCCCTCGATGGTGATGCTCTCGCAGCGGCCGGTCGCGGCGGCCCCGGCGGCCCGAGCGGTCGACGAGGCGCTGCCATTTCCCGACGATTTCTTTGATGTCGCGACGGCACTGTTGACCGTGCACCACTGGTCCGATGTCGAGCGCGGGCTCGCCGAGCTCCGACGCGTCGCCGGGCGCCAGGTCGTGTTCGGCTTCGACCCGTCGCGCCAGCTCGACCTCTGGTTCACGGCCGAGTACGTACCTGCCTCCGCCGCGATGGAGGAGGGCCGTGCCCCGGCGGTCGACGAGCTGGCCGAGCGGTTGGGAGGCGCGACCGTCGCGCCCGTTCCGATCCCGCACGACTGCTCCGACGGGTTCCTCGGTGCGTACTGGCGCCGGCCCGAGGCCTATCTCGATCCCGACGTGCGCGCGTCGATCTCCTCGCTCGCGCAACTCGATCTGTCCGACGTCGAGCCTGGCATCGAGCGGCTCGCGGGCGACCTCGAATCTGGCGCGTGGCATGAGCACCACGGAGCATTGCTCGAGCTGGACGAGCTCGACTTGGGGTACTGGTTGCTCGTCGCCGGTTGATCCCTGGTCGCTGTGGGTCAGGGCTGACGACCCGCGAACGCTGCGAGTCGGTCGGCGGCGGGCGCGTCGTCGGCGATGGGGACCGCCGGGCCGAACATCCCGCCTTCGCGCATCTCGTCGCCGATCATCTGCGTACCCACCGCCAGCGCGGGGTCGACGACCTCGGGGTCGAGCGCGGTGCTCTGACCCGTCGCCTTGGCGAGGTCCCACGTGTGCACCGTCACGTCGAAGATCGCGATGTTCAGGGCTGCCCCGGCCGGCATCGTGCCGAAGGGCAGCGTGACCATCTTCTCCGCGGCGCCGGGTGTCCCGAACGCGTCGAGGGCGCGCTGGGTTGCCGCGGCGAACGCGCCCTGGTAGTCGTCGCCGAGGCGATCGGTGCCGAGCAGCTCTCCGACGCGCTCGTCGGAGATCGCACCCTTGTTCACGCCCTCGGCGAACATGTCGGACCCGCCGGTCACATGGTTGAGCAGGGCCCGAACGTCCCATTCGGCGCAGGGCGTCGGCAGGTCGAGCTGCTCCGGCGCGATCCCGCCGACCACCCGGTTTGCCTCGGCGACCACCTTCTGCATCGTTGCGACGTCATCCATAGGGTCCCCCAATCGAGTTCGTGCTCGGTCCGACGGCTCTGCGCCCCGCGACGCTTCAAGCCGACGCAGTGACCGTATCGGTATCTCGCCCGCTGCGCAGCAGGGCTCCGCCGACCGCGCCGGTGAGCACGTTCTCGCGCACGACCTCGACCCCGTTGACGATCACGTGGGCGATGCCCTCGGCCTCACCGTAGAGACGTCCGGCTCCCGCGGGCATGTCGTTGCGCCAGGTGACGGGGGCGGGCGCGATCCGGTCCTCATCGAAGATGACGAGGTCGGCGTACCAGCCCTCGGCGATCCGCCCTCGCTCGCGCAGACCGTAGAGGCGCGCGGGGACGTCGGTGAGGAAGTGCACCGCTTCCTCGAGCTCGATGAGGTTGCGGTCGCGACACGATCGCAGCATCGACGTCGCGAAGGTGAACGTCGACAGCATGTCGAGGTGCGCACCGGCGTCAGAGGCACCGACGACGGCCCGCGGATCGCGCCACACGTCGCGCCGAAGCTCCCAGCTCGCCTGATCGTCGCCGGCGAGCGGCGGCATGAGGACGGTGCGCAGCTCGTCGAGGATCACGATGTCGCACAGCGCGTCGAACGGCTCTTGGCCCCGCTCCGTGGCAACGTCGCCGACGATGCGCCCCGCCAGCCCCGCGTTCTCCGGCGAGAACGTCTCGACGATCGTCATCGTCTCCCAGCGCGCGATGCCCCGCAGCACGCCCGCCTCGGGCGAGTTCGCGCCTTCCAGCAGCTTGGCTCGCTCCGCCGGATCGGCGAGGAGCGTCATCTTCTCGGGGACGGGCAACGCCATGGGCTTGCGCCACCCGGGGAGGGCGTCGAGCACGAACCCGGCCTTGAACGTGAGGTGAGTGCGCATCACGTCGGGCATCGTGAGCGCAAGGACCTTGCCGCCGCGCTCGGCGGCGTAGTCGCCGGCTCGGAGCATGTCCCACGCAATCTGGGCTCGGGCCGCGTTGGGTACGAGCACGTTCCAGTTCAGCGGACGGTTGGCGGCCCGCGACATGTCGGTCATGAGCTCCATGTGGTGCTCTTCGAACCCGCCGACCGACGGGATGAACTCGAGCGTCGTGCCCTCGTGCTCGCCGGTGACTCTCGAGAGCGCAACGAGCTCCTCGGAGGTGGCCGATCGCGAGGGCACCGGGTCGCCGTTGCCGTCGTTGTGCGTGGGCGCGTGCGACGACGAGAAGCCGAGCCCGCCCGCGGCGAGCGACTCGCCGAGGATTCTTCCCATCTCGGCGATCTGCTCGTCGGTCGCTTCGTTGCCGACCGCGTCGTCGCCCATGACGACACGGCGAATCGCGGAGTGCCCGACGAGGAAGCCGGCGTTGACGACGGTCGTGCCGTCGATCTTGTCGAGGTACTCGCCGAAGCTCCGCCAGTCGTACGGGACCCCGGCCACGAGCGACTCGAGGGGGATGCCTTCGACCCGCGCGAGGAGCCGGGTGAGGTAGTCGGTCTCGCTCGGCTCGACCGGCGCGATCGTGAAGACGCAGTTCCCGCCGATCACCGTCGTCACGCCGTGGAACGGTGACGGGGTGACTGCGGGGTCCCACAGGACCTGGGCGTCGTAGTGGGTGTGGATGTCGACGAAGCCGGGTGTCACCACGAGGCCCGCGGCGTCGATGGTCTGCTCGGCGTCCTCGTCGATCTCCCCGATCGCCACGATGCGACCGGCCCGCACGCCCACGTCGGCGCGCCGCCGGGGCGTCCCGGTGCCGTCGATCACGTCGGCCCCACGAATCAGCAGATCCAACATGCGCACATCCCCTCTGGCGCGCCGTCTGACGCCCCGTCAGGGTAGCGTCGCCCCTCAATCGAGGGTGCCCGACCGAGAAGCGCGGTCGGTGCAGAGGGGCGCAGGCGATGGGCGTGGTCGCGGTCACCGGTTCAGCCGGTGGGATCGGCGGTGCCATCCGACGTCGGATCGAGGGTGCGGGTCACCGCGTGATCGGTGTCGACGTGCGTGACGCCGAGGTCATCGCCGATCTGGCGAGCGCCGACGGTCGGATCGCAGCCTGCGCGATGGTGGTGGAGCAGGCCGCAGGTCCTCTCGACGGGCTCGTCGTGGCCGCAGGTATCGGCGGGAGCACCAGCGCGCCGCCGTCCACCGTGGCGCGGATCAACTACTTCGGGTCGGCGCAGATCCTCGCCGGGCTCCGTGACACCCTCGCCGAAGGTGAGTTGCGAGCCGCCGTCGCGATCTCGTCGAACTCGGCGTCGGTAGTACCAATCGGCGATCCCGCGTTCATCGAGGCGTGTCTCGCGGATGATGAGGAGCAGGCCGCGGCGCTCGCCGACGGTCTCGACGGCGAGACGGTGTACGCCAACGGGAAGCTCGCGCTGGCGCGCAAGGTCCGACACCTCGCCGCGGAGTGGGCACCGCACCTCCGGGTCAACGCGGTGTGCCCCGGCGTGATCCTCACCGGCCTCACCGCCGCGGCGCTCGAGCATCCGGTCACGGGGCCGGCGATCAAGTCGTTCCCGGTCCCCCTGGACCGGTGGGGCGATCCCGAGGACATTGCCGAGGCGGTCTGGTTCCTGCTCTCCGCGCAGTCGAAGTGGACGACGGGCTCGGTGCTCTTCGTCGACGGCGGCACCGACGCGCTGCTCGGTCCCGACCGCCTGTGACGTTCTTGCGTCAGAAGTAGGCGAAATGCGCCCATTACTGACGCAAGAACGCTGGAAAGGAGTGTTGCCATGAAGTTGTCCGCGGCCGACGAGGGGCGCCACCTGCCCGGGACCGACGCGCTCTGGGGCGAGTCGTGGTACCACGACTTCGCCGCGTCCGACGGTAGCTACGGCGGCTATCTGCGCCTCGGCCTGTACCCGAACCAGCAGATCGCCTGGTACTGGGTGTACCTGGTGCGCCGTGGTGAGCCGCTCGTGCTGATTCGCGACCATGCGGTGCCGGCGCCCGCGCGCCCGGGAACCGCGGCAAAGGGGTCGGGAGAGAAGGGGTCGGGAGAGAAGGACGGTCCGATCGAGGTCGCGTCGGATCGCGTGCGCGGCTCGTGGGGGCCGATCGATCCGCTGCGCAAGTACCGCATCACCACCGAGGGCGCCGGCATCGTGCTTGCGAATCCGGCCGACGCGTTCCACGACGAGCGCGGGCCCGAGGTCCCGGTGAGCCTCGACCTCACGTGGGAGGGGATCGCAGCACCCTTCGTGTACACCGCAACCACGCGCTTCGAGCAGTCGGCACGCGTCACGGGTGAACTCACCATCGGAGACGAGCGCATCGAGGTGCACTGTCCCGGTCAGCGTGATCACTCCTGGGGTGTGCGCGACTGGTGGCAGTTCGGCTGGGTGTGGTGCTCCGGGCGACTCGACGACGGGACGTGGTGGCACACGGCGCGGTCGATCGTGCCGAAGGTCGACATCTTCGAGACCGGCTACGTCATCACGCCTGACATCACGCTGCACCCGGTCGAGCAGGTCGGCGTTCACTACGAGCTCGACGACGAGGAGCTCCCGCGGCGGGGCACGTTGAACATCGGCGAGCTCGCGCTCACTTGGACCGCCGAGCTGCAGGCCCCCATCATGCTCGTCTCCCCCGAGGGCAAGCAGTCGCGCTTTCCACGTGCGCTGTGCAAGTTCGTCACTGCAGACGGGCGAACCGGGCGCGGGTGGATCGAGTTCAACTTCCCCGAAGGGGTCCCGCACCTCGAACGGCCGTAGCCCCGTCAGAACCTGCGCCCCGAGGCGGGGTCAGGTGTCGACGTCGCCGTGATCGGGCGGCTCGGGAGCACGGCGCGGGAGGTTCATGAGCGCGCTCGCTTCGTCGCACGTCGCGACCGGTCGGCCGATCTCGCCGCACAGCGCGACCGCGCGCTCCACGAGGTCGCGGTTCGTCGGCTGCTCGGAGCCGGCGTAGTCCTCGAGCCCGACGTGAAGATGCGCGCCCCGTTCGAGGGCAAGTCGGGCGACGGGGGTGTCGAAGAGGTCGCCGCCGATCACCGCGACCGACCACGGGAGGTTGCACCCGTCGAGGAGCTCGCCGTAGGCGTCGAGGGCCTTCTCGGTGGGCGGCAGCCCGAACGGTGCACCTCCATGCTGCTGGCCGGCACTGGTGACGTATCCGGCGTCGCCGCCGAAGTAGAGCTTGACCATCGCGCCTCGGGGGAGGCGTCCGGCGCGATGCCACGCCAGCGCGGTGCGCAGCCAGCCCGGCTCGAAGATCGCCATCGACGGCCCGAGGCGTGACCCGGTGCAGACCGCGGCCTGATGGCGGATGTCGCCGAAGGAGTTCGCGTACACGAACCCGGGTGCCGCCGGGAGCCCGTCCGCGTCGACGCCGCCGAGGTTCACCGAGCCCGGGTCGATGATGCCGATGCGGAGCCATCCGGTCGCGGCGAGCGGCGGCATGTGCGAGTACGCCCCTTCCACGCCGGGGCCGAAGTTCGTGGTCGGGTACAGCAGTGCGTCGGGTCGCTCGTCGAACACCGGCCGCCAGCCCTCGAGGTAGCGAGCGGCGGACTCTTCCCCAGGGACGGCGACGACGTCGACGTGGTTGTGTACGACGGCGGCGCCGGCCGCGAAGCATGCCAGCGCGTCCGCCGCGATCTCGTCGGGCAGGCGGGGCGCGTTCGGGTTGCGCTCCTTGGTGGTCGTCCCGTTGATCGCGGCCTCGATGATCACCGGAGCCTGCGCCATGGCCACTCCCTCTCGTTGATGCTCTACGCTTCCGCGCGAGAACGTGTTGCAGTTCCCGTGCGTCGCGACGGTACCGCCCGGGGAGCCCAGAGGTGAGGAGCCGATCGCGTGCACATCGACCTGACTCCCGAGCAGCGGGCGCTCCACGCCGAGATCCGCGCCTACTTCGCCGGGATCATGAACGGTGAGCGCCGAGCGGCGCTCACCGGTGGTGAGGCCGGCGGTGAGGTGTTCCGGGAGCTGATCCGGGAGATCGGCCGGGACGGCTGGCTCGGGGTGGGCTGGCCCAAGGAGTACGGCGGGCGCGGATTCACACCCTTCGAGCAGTACCTGTTCTTCGACGAAGCCAACACCGCGGGCGTCCCACTCCCGCTCGTCACGCTCAACACCGTCGGACCGACGCTCATGCACTACGGGACCGACGAGCAGAAGGACTACTTCCTCCCGCGCATCCTCGCCGGTGAGCTGCACTTCGCCATCGGATACAGCGAGCCCGAAGCGGGCACCGACCTGGCCTCGTTGCGCACCCGCGCGGTGCGCGACGGCGACGAGTACGTGATCAACGGCCAGAAGATCTGG
>JALHSW010000138.1 GCA_022865365.1 Acidimicrobiia bacterium
ACCCAGAGCGTTGTCCCGAGGTTCAAGTCGAGCGATCGGGTGAACGACAGATCGGTGGATGCGCGCGCCCAGTGCAACGCGAGCAGCGCGAACCCCGACGCGACCAGTAGCTGACCGCCGGTCTTGCCGCGCTTGCGGAGCCCCATGTTGCGGCCCTTGCGCACGCCCAGGTAGTCGTCCACGAAGCCGACGGTCGCGAGGCCGACGATCAGGACCATCAGTGTGAGCCCGGTGCGTGCGAACTTCAGCTGCTCGGTACGCACGTGCGCGATCGCGTACCCGAGGACCGCCCCCCCGATGATCGCTATCCCGCCCATCGTCGGCGTGCCGGCCTTCCCCGCGTGCGGGTGGGTGAACGGACCGTCGTCGCGGATGAGCTGACCGATCCCGCGGAACCGGAGGAAGCGCATGAGCGCCGGGGTCCCCAGCACGGTCGTCGCGAACGCGATGCCGCCGGCGATGAGCAGTGCGATCACGCCGACGCTCCTCGCACCAGCGCGTCGGCGACCGCCTCGAGCCCGACGGCGCGACTCGCCTTCACTAACACCGCGTCACCGAACCGGACTTCATCGATGAGGTAGCCGGTCGCGGCGGCCGCGTCGGGCATCGTGACCACCGAGACCCCAGACCCTCTCCGTGGAGCGCCGCCGGCCGCAGAGCCTCGCGCCCCAGCACCGCGCGCCCCTTCGACAATGTGCTCCGCGCCCTCCCCGACCGCGACGAGGACGTCGATCCCGGTCGCGGCGGCGAGGGCGCCAAGAGCCTCGTGCTCTTCGGCGGCGTGGCTGCCGAGCTCGAGCATCGGGCCGAGCACAGCCAGGCGCCGCCCGGTGACGCGAAGATGAGCGAAGGACCGGATCGCGGCCGCGGCCGAGGTCGGACTCGAGTTGTAGGCGTCGTTGATCACGACCACGCCGGTTGCGGTCCGGACCATCTCCATGCGCAACGAAGCGGTTTGCGTCACCTCGAGCCCAGACACCACCGCCTCCAATGACGCGCCGAGCTCGAGGGCAACGGCCGCGGCCATCGCCGCGTTCTCGACCTGGTGCTCGCCGAGCAGCGCGAGCGCAACGGGCGCTCGACCCCACGGAGTCTCGAGCACGAAACGTGCCCGCAGCTCGTCGTCGAGCACGACATCACGGACGACGATGTCGGCGTCGGGTGCGCGACCCACGCGCAGGACCCGTGCCGCGGTGCGGGTCGCAAGGTCTGCGCTCGCGTCGCACGCCGCGTTCAGCACGGCGAGCCCACTTGCCGGCAGCGCCTCGACGAGCTCGCCCTTTTCTCGAGCAATGCCTTCGCGACCACCGAGGTGCTCCGCGTGGGCCATGCCGACGTGAGTGATCACGCCAACCTGGGGTCGGGCGATCTCGACGAGGGCCGCGATGTTCCCGGCGAAGCGCGCGCCCATCTCGGCGATCAGCACCTCGGTGTTGTCGGGCGCCGACAGGACGGTGAGCGGTAGTCCCGATTCGTTGTTGAACGACAGGGGGCTCGCGTGCACGCGTCGACTCGTTGCCACGGCAGCCGCCGTCAGGTCCTTCGTCGCCGTCTTGCCGGCCGAGCCGGTGATGGCGACCACTGTGGTGTCGGCCATCAGCGTCCGGGCATGGCCGGCGAGGGCGCCGAGCGCGGCGAGCGGTTCGGCGACGCGCACCAGCGTCGCACCGGCGACCGGCGCGTCGACTGCCTCGCTCACAAGGGCGACGATGGCGCCCTTCGCGAAGGCATCGGTCAGGAAGTCGTGTCCGTCGCGTACACCACGAAGCGCGACGAAGCAGTCGCCCGGCTCCAACACGCGGGAGTCGATGGCATATGACGAGACGCGCGCGTCGGGGTCCCCGGCCAGCATTTCGCCGCCGGCGATGCGAGCGATCTCACGAGCGGTCAGCTCCACGACAGCCCGCGCAGCTCGTCGCGAGCGACCAAGCGATCGTCGAACGGCATCGTCGCGCCCATGACCGTCTGCGTCGCCTCGTGACCCTTGCCGGCGACAAGCACCACATCGCCTGCCGTGGCCGCTGCGACCGCGCCGCGGATCGCGGAGCGTCGGTCGAGTTCGACCACCAGCTCGACGCTGACGCCTGCGGCGCCCGCGAGGATCTCTGCCACGATCCCCTCGGGTGACTCGGAACGCGAGTTGTCGTTGGTCACGAACGCGACGTCGGAGCCGGACGCGGCCACGGAACCCATGGCCCTGCGCTTGTCGCGGTCGCGGTCGCCGCCACAGCCGAACACGACGATCACTCGATGACCCTCGGCAATCGCACGCGCCGCCGCGAGCGCTTGCGTGAGCGCGTCGGGGGTGTGGGCGTAATCGACGAGCACTGTGAACGGTTGACCACCGACGACCGGCTCGAGGCGTCCGGGGACGACGAGCTCGTCACCCAGGCCGCGTACGATCGAGTCGAACTCGACATCGATCGTACGCGCGGTCGCCGCCGCTGCAAGCGCGTTGGCCACGTTGAAGCGACCGAGCAAACGGCTCTCGATGGTGGCCGAGCGACCGGCGATCCCGTCGTGCAGTGTGAAGTTGGTGCCGTCGCGTTGCACCTCGATGTCGGTGGCCCGCACGTCGGCGCCGCCGTCTTCGATGGCGTACGTCACGACCCGAAGGCCCGACGAGGCGACGCGAGAAAGCAGGGTGCGCCCGTGGTCGTCGTCGAGGTTGACCACTGCGGTGTCGGCGAATTCAGGGGAGAACAACCGCGCCTTGGACCCGAAGTACGAAGCCACGTCGCCGTGGAAGTCGAGGTGGTCGTGGGACAGGGTGGTGAAGCACACCGCTGCGAAGTGCGTGCCGTCGACCCGGTGCTGTGCGAGGGCGTGCGACGAGACCTCCATGGCCACGACCGCCACATCGGCGTCGCGCATCCGAGCGAGCAGGGCCTGAAGGTCGGGGGCCTCAGGGG
>JALHSW010000139.1 GCA_022865365.1 Acidimicrobiia bacterium
CGGACGGGTGGGCGCTGGCGATGCCGCCGGCTGACAACTCGGTGACCACCCCCTCCGGGGTGATCCGTCCGATCCGATTCCCGACGTTCTCGGTGAACCAGAGGTTGCCGTCGGGCCCCGCGGCGATGGCGGTCGGGTAGGCCTCGGGGGTGATGCCGGCAGAGAACTCGGTGACCTGCCCTCTCTTGTCGACGGCCCCGACGGGTACGACGACACCGACGACCACCGCGATCGCCAACGCGATCGCCCACCCCACCCGACTGCGAGCACCCATCTCGGACCCTCTTCCTGCACGTTGCCAGCACGTGGGCTCGGGGACTCGAAGAACTCGAATTGAGTCGGGTCCAGGCCAGACCACACGAATTCGGCGCTCGCCACCGAGAGCAATCGGACAGCGCGACGCTACCAGCACGCGTGATCGCGCAGACTGGGATCGCGTGTGGGCCGAGCACGCGCGTTCCGCAACGCGGCGTGAACCCCGCGTGTCGGAGGGGGGACTTGACGCTCAGCGCTATGCGGTGCGGCTCATGCGGACGGTGGCGCTGGCGGCCTGAGCCGGAGGTTGGGGGGGGACAGGAGCGGTCCGCGCGGATCCGAGCGCACCGCTCCTCCGGTCACCTCAGCGCTTGGTTCAACAGACGTTCGGGTTCAACAGACGTTCGGGTTCGCATTTTTTTGGGCGTCAGTGAGGAACGCCACCATTTCGCTGAGTAGTTGGATTTGCGCTTTGACCGCCCTCCGCTTCAGCAACCTGATGTTGCCGCTGTCGAGCTGTTCCTCGAGCGCGGCAATCTCCGCCTTGAAGCCGTCGATCCGGTCCTGGCAGCTCAGCGGTCCCGTTACCAGAGGCACGGGCTTCGTGGTGGTGACGACGCCGCGGTTGTCCTCGGGGGTCGTGTCGGTCCCGCTGGTGCCGGTCTGGGTGTTCGTGGTGGCACTGAAGGGCACCACGGTGACCTGGGTCTCGGCAGGGGGTGTGGGTGGGAACTGCTCGGCGATCGCGGTCGGCGCGACTGCGCCGACGACGTCGGCCGGCGCCACCTCGGCGCTCCGCAGCGGCACGGGCAGCACGCGCGCGCCGGTGATGTTGGCGAGCGAGACCTGACCGTCGACGTCGCCGTTAGGGAGCACGACCCAGCCCGCGGCGTAGCCGACGCCGTCGATGACCTCTTCCTGGCGGAAGAGCCCGGCATCGCCGGTGGCCTTGCGGAGCGTGACGTCGGCCAGGGTCCCGTCGGCGAGCGCCACGAGACCTTCGGCCGTCTTGCCGGTGACACGGATGGTCAGCAGCGCGCCGTTCGCGGACGACAGGTTCAGTTGCTGCTTCGACGCGTCACCGCGAAGCCACTCGCTCAACTCGGCGCTGTCGCAGAGGTACCCGAACGCGTGCTTGCCGTCGGTCACCACGGCCAGTGATGCGTCCAGCGAGGCGACTCGACCCACGTAGGTCGTGACCTTCGTGGCGGCGGCCGGCCGCCGGAGCGGCACCGAGCCGCCCGCCGGGGCGACACCCACCAGCCCAGCGAGTGTCACCACTGTCAGCACTGACACCAACACGCCCCGGTAACTGCGACGAATCCTCATGTGAGCCCCACCCTTCGAGCGCGCATCAAACCCCTCACGGACGGTACTCGCGCCCGCCCGTAACCTCCACTCACTCGGAGCACGCCGGCGGGCGTCCACGAGCCGCAGCGGGTTGATCAAATCGCGAACGCCGAGAAGCGGAGCGGTGGCGACCTCACGCTGCCCACCTGGCACTGGATGACCAGTGCCGCCGCCGCCCGCATCGTCGCCGCAACCGAAGCGTGGGTGCGACCCGCCTGTTCCGTTCGCCCGCGCTGACACCTCGCTCACCTCGCGGGCACGAGTCAAGCTCGCACATTGTTGTGACAGCTGCGGCTACCTCGGCGTACCAGGTCATCCTGCGTTCCCACGCTGCGCCAAGGATCGCCGTCCGCAGCTCCTCTTTCGAGGTTTGCCACTGCTCTTCTGAAAGGCCGAATCGCGAACTTGATCTCTGCACTTGCCCACCCTTCGTGACCGTCCGCAAAGGTCGAGCCACGCGTCAAACGTAGCGGGCTATATCGTCGGTGCGGCGACTACGGCCCGAGCGCCGGTCATACGGCCCGAAGATGTCGAGTGCTAGCACGTTTTGCGACTTCCGAGCCTCCCTCGACCGGCGACAACGGGGAAAACAACAGCCCGCGAAGTTCGCTCGTCTCGATCTGAAGGCTCGCGGCGATCTGAGCCGGCGCAATTCCATCCTCGCGGAGCATCCCCAGCACCTTCGGCACCAATTGACTTGTCTCCGGACTCATCTCTCCTTCGGCACGGCGGTAACCAGCTTGCGAGGCCTCGATTGCCAGCGACCGATATCGCCGTTCAGGAACGATCCCGAGTTCATGGAGGCGCCTCACGTACGCGATCGTCGAGACCTGCCACTTCGTCTTCTCCTGCCGCACGTCAACCAAAGACGGGAACCGCGGAGCCGTTGCTCGGACGCAGCCGCTCATTCAACCGCCTTGTGGCCGAGGCTGGGGTTCCGCCGATCACGCTCCACGGCACCCGGCACACCTGGGCGACCCTCGCTCTCCTTGAAGGCATCCCCGCGAAGGTCGTCGCGGAAATCCTCGGGCACAGCTCGACGCAGATCACGCTCGACGTCTACTCGCACGTCGATCCAGGGATGCAGGCTGACGCCACCAGCCGGGTCGCGAGCCTGTTCCAGGCCAAGCGTTAGACGAAGCGTTAGACGAAGCGCCCCGAGCGCGTTCCTGGCGTAGCCGGTCCGCACGTTTCCGCAGGTCAAGCGTGGTGTCGGAGGGGGGACTTGACGCTCAGCGCTACGCGGTACGCCTGACAAGAACCGCGCCGCTCACGGCGTGATGGGGTACCTATCGTCGTGTCCGCGTGGCGATGCCTGACTCTTGGTTGATTCACTTCTTCCAGAGGCATCGCGGCGACGATCCGGCCCGATCAGTCCCTGCGATTGATTTCCTCGAACGTTTGCCGCTCAAGGTTCGCGCGGAGATGAACGCCGTGCTCGACGCGGTAGCCGAGGCGCCACCTCCCGCATTCTCCGGGGGCGGGAAGTGGGAAGTCATGCACGACGAGATGGCCGGTTTCTACGAAGTTCGCGTCCGCGGCGCCGACCGCCAGAACCACCGACTGTTCTGTGTTCTCGAACGCCACGCTGACGACCTCGGCGGTTCCAGCATCGTCGTCATCGCGGGGCTCTCCAAGCCGGTGCGTCAAGCTGCGCTCCCCCGCGACTACAAGCGTGCGCTGAGACATCGCGCGGAGTTCACCAAGCACCGGATCGTGCTGCGGTAGCTATCCCCTCAACGAGCTGCCGCTCGCTTCTTCGGTTTCGTGACCCCACGGGCACCGGTCGATGTCCGAGGCGCGCGTTCCTTGGGCACCGCGACCACATCGAGGCCGAGCGCCCCCGCCAACGCAACCAGGGTGCCGGCAGTGGGGTTCGGCGAGCGCATCGTGAACAGGCGCCGGACCGCTTCCGGCGGCAAGCCCGCCTGCCGGGCCAGCTCAGCCTTGGTCAACCCACGCGCCTCCCGGCACGTATCCAACGAGCGCACCAACTCGTCGGTACGCCGGACCCGCTCACGGGCCTCGTCGTAGGCAGCCCGATAGTCAGCATCCTTCCGTTGCGCATCGAAAAAGCGCTCAGCACCGGTCTTGGCTCTCATGAGACACCAACCCTCCAATTCAGGAGCGTAACACATATGTTACGGTTCTCGATCGGAGGGCCGAAATGCAGGCCTCGGGATCACGCTTGGCCTTGTCATCCTTTGGACGCGTACCGAACGACACCCGGTGCGACCGCTCTCGCGCGCGGCTCAAGCGGTGTCGGAGGGGGGACTTGAACCCCCACGCCCTTTCGGGCACTAGCCCCTCAAGCATCTCGGAGGTGTCCGGCTCGTAACGCCCAGTCGCGTCGTCGCAGGTCAGGGCACGTTTCCTGTGATGCTCAATACCGTCACATCCGGCCGGTATCGGCGCGTTCGTTAGAACATCCGTTAGAACGCTCGACGGAGACGAGATGCATGGGGTCCAGCGCGTCGCATCCCCCGGGCTGTCCCACACTCAACGGTGCGCGCAACGAGGGCCCTTGGGCAGCGGGGGCGGTCGGCCGCTCCCATCCGTCCCCGCTGCTCGGCCCTTTTTTTCGCGCAGAGGAATTGCTCTTAGGCCGGTGCGCGCGCGTCAGCGGGACGAGCGATGAGATAGATCAGCGTGCCGAACAGCGGGATGATCACGATGATCAGCGCCCATCCGGCCTTCGCCCAGCCACTGTGGTCGTGGCGACGGAAGTTATCGATGAAGGCCCAGATGACCGTGAAGACGATGATGAACAGGAACGACGCCATGAGCAGAACCCAAAACATGCTCAAGAGCGGAAAATCGTACGCGAGTACCGGCATGGTTCTCTCCCTCTTCGTGATTTCGGTTGCGTCCTCACACCGCCTGTCAGCGATGGGGGCCGCGGTCTTCGTTAGCTAGTTGCTTGCGAGATCGCGTCGGCGTAGAGCGCGT
Source organism: Acidimicrobiia bacterium (assembly GCA_022865365.1). Lineage (GTDB taxonomy): Bacteria > Actinomycetota > Acidimicrobiia > IMCC26256 > PALSA-555 > JALHSW01. The sequence continues at coordinate 4,555 of JALHSW010000139.1, forward strand.
CAAGGTCGCCCTTCGTTGTGTCGTCGACGACGGTCTTCGTCGCGCGGCTGAGCAGAGGTGTGATATCCGTGCCCTTCTTGTCGACGGCCACAACGATCAAGCCCGACTCACCCGAATCCAGGAGGTCGCCCATCTCGCGGGTCTTGTCCTTCGGGATGTTTCTCCAGAAGTGGCCTGCGAGTCCGCCCGCGCCCGCTAGACCCGCCATGCTGACGCCGCCGCCGGCGCCGACCGCGGTTCCTACGCCGACCGCACCGGCGCCTACCGCAGCTGCGGGAGCCGCTACCAGAATCGCGCCGCCCATCAATGCACCAGCCCACGCTCCGTGCTTCGCGGTGCTGTCATGGCGTTCGACGTCGAGGTGCCCGTCGGCGCCCTTGCTGACAATGGCAACCGCGAGGTGATCGAAGTCACCGTCTCGTTTCGCACTCTTGACGGCGTCGTAGTCGTCGACCGCACCTTGGCGGTCCGCATAGGTGGCCACCGCGAGGACGATGGGGGTGTCCTTCTTCATGGTCGCTCCTCTTCTCGTCACGAGGTCTCAGGAGCACATTGACGTGCATCCGATGGATTCGACGGTATAGAGGAAGCACGGGTGAGCCATCACCCAAATGGGTTGAATTCTCGAACTCGACGTCAGCGAAGCAGCTGCCGGTGTGCGGTCCGAAGCCATCCCGCCGCCAGGAAGACGGCGACGGCGTATGGGAAGGCACACACACCTCCGCAGGAGACCAGTCCCGACGTACCTGTCGACGCGTCCTCGTCGCTTGATCACGCGAGACCTTGCTCGGGCCTACGCGATGTCGGCCCGTTGCCGAGAGAACGCATCCCGCTCGTCGGGGTCATCGAAGTAGACCAACGCCCACGCGCTCGGCGCGCCGGTGCGCACCAGAGCCTCATAGCGATGGTTGCCGTCCTGAAGCAGGAGTCGCCCATCTTGGAACTCGGCCAGGAGCGGGGGCGGCTCCCAACCCTGTTCGACGCTCTCCTCCATCGCCGAGACGTCGTCCTCCCACTCGTCGTCCTCGATGGGGCAGAGCGCGTCGTCCTCGGGGCCGGCGAGGCGCACGAGCTCCTCGACCGGGATCGAGAGCGGCCCGGCCCACCAGTGCTCTCGCTGTGCGAGGGCCGCCGCCAACACCTCGTTGTCGCTGCCCGGGCTGGCGAGGAAGTCGCCGACCCAGAGGGCGGTCTCGTCAAGTTCTGCCGCTCGGTGCGCCGACGCGAGGTCGAAGCGGCGGCCACTCATCCTGCGGTGCCTCCCCGTCCGTCGGCGCCGCCAAGCACGGTCACGAGTCAGGCCGCCTCGATGAGCGCCGCGAGCTCGGTGAGCGACGCGACGCGATCGTAATCGGCGTCGACGTGCAGCTCGAGCGGGTCGATGATGAACGGCCGGAGTCCGGCGCGCCGCGCACCGACGATGTCGAACGCCGGCATGTCGCCGATATACCACGCGTCGGCGGGCTCAACCTCCAGGGCGTCGAGCGCGATCTTGAAGATCCGCGGATCCGGCTTCATCACGCCGACGTCGCCCGAGTCGATCACACAACCGACCTCGACGCCGAGGCCCGGCCCTACCTGCAGGATCTCGAGCTCTCGTAGCCGGGTGCCCATCATCCCATCCGCGTTCGAGACGACACCGAGCAAGACGCCCGTCTGGGCGACGGCCCGGAGCCCCTCTCGACACCCCGGCGCGACCGACAACCACAACGCTGCGTCGGCGAACTCGCTATCGAGGTGGCGGTGGACGTCTCCCGGATCATCGGTGGCCACTCCGCACGCGTCGACGTACGCGTCGAGGTAACCGCGCCAGCTGCCCACCCAGTCGGCCTCGACGTCCACCTCTGTCGTGAAGCGTGCCGCCGCCCGGTAGTGCGCGTCGTCGAGCCCGTCGGACGCGATCACGACATCAGCTCGCGAGAACGCCCCGACGATCCGCTCGTGCTCGGGCAGCAGAAAGACTCCACCGGAGTCGAACAGCACAGCGCGCGGCTTGGTCATGCACGCCGAAACTACCTCCCATCGGCGCGACGCCCGCCCCCGACACCGGCGCGTCGCTCCCCCACCGGCGCGAGAGAGCCTCCACAGTTCCCTGCGGGTTCGCTAGCTCTCGTCCCGTGGGGCCGCCGCGTCGCCCGCCTTCTCACGCAAGCCCGGCAGGGCACTCTTGGCTATCTGGGCGACGAGGAGCGACACGATCGTCACGAGGTAGAGCTGGCCCGAGAGCGCCTCGAGCACCGCGACCGCGCGGCCCAGGCCGCTGATCGCGGTGAGATCGCCGTAGCCCGTCGTCGTCAGCGTGACGAAGCTGAAGTACACGTAATCGGCCGACGTGGCATTGTTCGTCTGAGTGAAGAACGGCGTGCTCGAGAAGCTGCCGACGGCCCCAAACAGGAAGGCCCACAGCATCCCGAGCATCACATAGATGCAGAGCGCACCCAGCACGGTGCGGATGTCGACGACGCGACGTCGAATGATCGAGCGTACGATGACGACCGGCGCGGCGAGGACGAGCAGGAATGAGAGGGCGAGGTACCACCCACTCTCGAAATTGGAGTCCAAGAGCGCGGCCACGAGCGCGGCGCCGAGCGCGCCGAGTGACACGAACGACGCGATCCGCATCAGCCGTCGGCTGACACCGGCCGCGAGGAACGCTGCGAGCAGCGTCGCGCACTGCAACGTGACGGTGAAGAAACCGGCCCAGACGCCGCTGAACGCGCCGCATTCGAAGATGAACGTCGCGAGCAACAAGAAGAGGACGATGCCGTACCGGTACCCCGGGAGGCGCTGCTCCAGTGTCCCTTCGTCGGTCTCGTCGGTCTCGTCGGTCACGGTACTAGTGGTGGAAGCCCTCGCCGTGCTCCTTCTGCGGGAGCGGTATCGGGAGCTTCTCGAGGTAGGCGACGTGGCGCTGCAGGTCGGCGATCAGCAGGTCGGCCAGGTCCCGGGAGAAGCCGTTCTTGATCACGACGCGCAACGCGGCAACGTCCTGACGGTTCTCGGGAAACGTGTACGCGGGGACGAGCCACCCGCGGTCGCGCAGGCGCTCCGAGACGTCGAAGACCGTGTAGGGAACGTTCGTGTCCTTGAGCTGGAACGCGAACACCGGGAGCTCACTGCCATCGGTGATCAACTCGAACGGTCCGGCCGCCGCCACCGCCTCCGCCGTGTACATCGCCACGTCGCGGCACTCCTGCTGGATCGCCCGGTAGCCCTCGAAGCCGAGGCGCAAGAAGTTGTAGTACTGGGCGACGACCTGGTTGCCGGGCCGTGAGAAGTTGAGCCCGAACGTCGGCATGTTGCCGCCGAGGTAGTTCACGTTGAACACGAGATCGTCGGGGAGCGCATCCGGGTTCCGCCAGACCGCCCACCCGATGCCCGGGTAGACGAGCCCGTACTTGTGCCCGGACGCGTTGATCGACTGCACCCGGGGCAGGCGGAAGTCCCA
>JALHSW010000140.1 GCA_022865365.1 Acidimicrobiia bacterium
GAGCGGCACTTCGGCGCGCCGAGCACGCCGGTGCCCAACCTCGGGGGCCGCTGGCTCCACGTCGAGGCCGGGCGCGTAGACGCGACGATCCTCCTCGGTGACCGCGAGGTTCTCGTCGACCCCGACGCGGTCGCGCTCACCGTCCCCGATCAGCTCTGATCGACCTTCGCGCGAGCCTGATCCGGGCCGCGCCCCCCACCCGGCCGGCAGGGAAGGCCTCGGCGGGCTTGTACCATTGACGGTTCCCTCGACTGGCGCAGGAGCCGTACGTTGTCCGACGCGCACCCCGAACTCAGCGAAGAGCAGCGATACGTCGACGCGGCCTACGAATGGCTCGACGACATGCGCGCAGCAGCCCGCCGGGTCGCTCTGGGCTACTCCGAGGTCGGTCGCGGCGGCACCCACCAGGCCCGACTCGAGCGTGACGCCGCCCAGACCGTGACGCGGCGACGCCTGGCCGCCCTCGACATCGGCGATCTGCCACTCTGCTTCGGTCGCCTCGACCTCGCGGCCGGGCCGACGCGCTACGTGGGCCGGATCTCGGTGACCGACGCCGAGCAGACGCCGGTGGTCGTCGACTGGCGCGCCCCTGTCGCCGAGCCGTTCTATCGGGCGACCGCCGTCGAGCCGATGGGCGTCGTACGTCGGCGCCATTTCCTGAACCGCCCCGGCGAGGGGCGGGTCATCACCGGCATCGACGACGAGGTCTTCGACCAGGGCGCGGCTGACGCGGCCGGTCTCGCGGTGATGGGCGAGGGTGCCCTCCTCGCTGCTCTCGACCGCGCCCGCACCGGGCGGATGGGCGACATCGTCGCCACGATCCAGGCCGAGCAGGACGAGGCGATCCGGGCTCCGCTCCCGGGGGTCCTCGTCGTCGCCGGTGGCGCGGGAACGGGGAAGACTGCGGTGGCGCTGCACCGCGCGGCGTACCTCCTCTACACGCACCGGAATCGGCTGGCGACCAACGGTGTGCTTCTCGTCGGGCCGAACACGATCTTCCTCCGCTACATCGACCAGGTGCTGCCGTCGCTCGGCGAGAACGACGTGCAGCTCGCCACCGCGGCCGGCCTCAAGCCCCGGTTCACGGTCCGTGCCGAAGACACGCCCGAGATGGCGCGGCTCAAGGGTGACGCCCGCATGGCGCGGGTCGTCGAGCACGCGCTGCGCGACCGAGAGCACACCCTCCGGCGCGACATGGTGGTGGCCATCGACGGCATCGTCGTCCGGCTCCGACGCAGCACCTCAGCGCGCATCATCGAGCGGGCTCGGCACCAGCACGGGCTGCACAACGAGAAGCGACCCCGTGTGGTGCGTGCGGTCGTCGACCACCTGCGTGAGCAGTACCGGCGCGAGCTCGGTCCGACGGCTCCGGCCGACCCCGAGTGGGACCACGAGCTCGGCCGGCGTCTCCGGCGGCTGCCCGAGGTTCACGCGGCGCTCGAGCGCATGTGGCCGGTCCTCTCCGGCGCCGAGCTCGTGCACGACCTGTTCTCGTTCTCCGGATTGATCCGTTCCGCCGCCGACGGGGTCTTCACGGTGGAGGAGCAGGAGGGCCTGCACCGCCCTCGCTCGTCCGATGTGCGCAAGGTCCCCTGGACCGAAGCCGACCTCGCGATCATCGACGAGGCCGACGCGCTCCTCGGAACCCCCGAGTCGGCCCGGCCGCGCCGACGCCGCACCACGTCGGGGGTGGTCGACGAGGCGGCGGCGCACGTCGTCGCCGAGATGGGCGTCGGGGGCTTCGTCACCGCTTCCGAGGTCGCCCGGCGCTATGCCGGCGACGTTCCCGCCCCGAGTGAGGGCGATGAGCCGCGTACGTTCGGGCACGTGTTGGTCGACGAGGCACAAGACCTCTCGCCGATGCAATGGCGGATGCTCGCTCGGCGCTGCCCCTCGGGTTCGATGACGATCGTGGGTGACTTCGGCCAGGCGAGCAAGCCCGGATCGGCGCGCGACTGGGACGACGTGCTCGCGCTGCTCCCCGATCGGAGCGCGCCTCACGTGCTGTCCCTCACGGTGAACTACCGAACCCCGGCCGAGATCATGGACGTCGCGCACGGGGTGCTCGCCGCGGCAGCGCCGGACATCGAGGCGACACGCGCCGTACGTCGTACGGGCGAGCTTCCTCGCTTCGAACGTGTCGATCCGGAGGACCTGGTGGAGTGCGCGGCGCAGGCCGCGCGTGCAGCGGTCGGCGACGAAGGCACCGTGGCGATCGTCGCGCCGGCCGACCTGCACACCGCGCTCGTCGAGGCGCTCGCCGACCTCGGGGCCGTGGCGAAGAGCGCCGATGCGCTCGACGCAGCCGTGGCGGTGCTCGAAGCCCGCGACGCCAAGGGTCTCGAGTTCGACCACGTCGTGTTGGTAGAGCCCGCCCGACTCGTCACGCCCGATGCACTTGGCCTGCGACTCCTGTACGTCGTGCTCACTCGGGCAACCCGCCGACTCGTGATCGTGCATGCCGAACCGCTGCCCGAGTCGCTCGAGCCCGCCACCGCCGGCTCCCTGACCGGCGAGTCGGCCGGTTCCCCGGCCGGTTCCCCGGCCGGTTCCCCGGCCAAGAGTGCCGTTGGCGCGTCGTAGGCTCGAAACCGTGACGACCAACACCTCCACTGCCCGCGACGATGCTGACCGCATCGCAGCCGACGTGGCGTGGGACATCGGATCGCTGGTCGACGGCAAGGGCGCCGCTGGTGTCGACGAGCTCCTCGACGAAGCGGCAACGCGCGCGGATGCGCTCGCGAGCTACCGAGGTCGGCTCGGCGAGCTCGACGTGGGCGGACTCGCAGTGCTCATGCATGAGCTCGGGCACATCAGCGAGCTGATCGGTCGGGCCGGTTCCTACGCTGGGCTCTGGTTCGCGGTCGACACCACCGATCCGCCTCGCGGCGCGCTGATGGCTCGAACCGAGGAACGCGCGACCGCCATCGGCAGCGAGCTCCTCTTCATCGACCTCGAGTGGGCCGCGCTTTCCGACGAGCACGTTGCTCCGCTCCTCGCCGACGACGCGCTCGCGTTCTGCCGGCATCACCTGGCCGCCGCCCGGCGCTACCGCCCGCATCTGCTGACGGAGCCCGTGGAGCGTGTCCTCGCCGACAAGGCGGTGACCGGCAGCAGCGCGTGGGCCCGCTTGTTCAGTGAGCTCACCTCGACGATCGAGGTCGAGGTCGGGAGCGAGACGATGCCGCTCGAGGAGGGCCTGTCGCGGCTGCAGTCGCCCGATCGCGACGTGCGCGAGCAGTCGGCTGCCGGCGTCACCACCGCACTCGCTCCGGGACTGCGCACGCGTGCGTTCGTGTTCAACACCCTCCTCGCCGACAAGGCGAGCGACGACCGGCTTCGCCACTACGACGGCTGGCTCGTAAGCCGTAACCTCGACAACGAGGCGAGCGACGAGTCGGTCGACGCACTCGTGGAGGCAGTCGTTGGGCGGTACGACATCCCACGGCGCTGGTACCGGCTCAAGGCGCAGCTGCTCGGGATCGATCAGCTCGCGGACTTCGACCGGATGGCGTCGGTCGCCCAGAGCGAGGACGTCTTCGGCTGGAGCCACGCCAGCGACCTCGTCCTCGATGCGTACGGCTCGTTCTCACCCGAGCTCGCCGACATCGCCCGCAAGTTCATCGACGAGCGTTGGATCGACGCTCCGATGCGACCGGGCAAGCGCCCCGGTGCGTTCTGCGCGTACACGGTGCCGTCTCACCATCCGTACGTACTCCTGAACTGGACCGCTCGGCGGCGCGACGTGCTCACGCTCGCGCACGAGCTCGGCCATGGCCTCCACGCGTACCTGGCTCGCGATCAGGGGGTGTTCCA
>JALHSW010000141.1 GCA_022865365.1 Acidimicrobiia bacterium
ACCCGCGGTCGTCTTGGTCGGTACCACCGTGGGCTCCTGGGCAGGCCCGTTCGAGCCGAGGTCGAACTCCATCTCGCCGAGTGTCCTCCTTGTACCTCGTGCTATGCGCAGCTCATCGAGCTGTACGGCCATCGCCTGGGCCGTCCGCCGAAGGACCAGAAGTGACCGAGCCAGGCATAGCCAGCAAGTTGAGCGTTCTTGAGGCTCACAGAGCAACCTCCTCAAAGCGGTTTTACGTCGTCGTCGTCGCGTGCTGCACCATTCTGGGTGTAGGTATCGCTTCTTCGCTCGTGATGGCCACTGATCAGCGAGATTGGGGTGTACTGCTCGCGCTCGGAGCACTGTTCGTCGTTGCCGAGAACCGCGACCGCGTCTTCACGGACGAGACAGGACTGAGCGGAAGCATCGCCGTCGCGTTGGCTGCCGCGTTCTATTTCGGAGTGCGGGGTTGGGAAGGAGGCGCATTCCTCGTTTGCATCACGGGTGGTTTGTACCTGCCACACCTCAGGGCGAAGGAGTGGGCGAAGGCCGCTGGCAACGCTGCGTGTTTCGGCGTCTCCGGTGTAGTCGCTGCAGCCGTTGTCGGTGTATGCGTCGAAGTTGGAGTATCCCCGACGATTCTGGCGTTCGTGGGTGTTCCCGCAGCACTCACATATTGGGCTGTCAACAGTGTGCTGCTGGCGCTCGCGATGACCGCTCTCCGGGGCGGCAGGGTTTCAGCGAACGCGTGGGGTCTCATCAAGTCGGACACTGTCATGCTGATATTCGCGGTTGGCGGCGCGTTGTGCGGTTTGGTCATGACCGATGTCGGCACGTGGACGGGGATCGCCGCTCTTACGGCGTCGCTCGTTGCCCTCGACGTGTTCGTGATCTCGGTCCCGGCGGGTCCAGCGGTTCTGCGCTCGGCGTGGAAGATGTTGCTGGGTCGGGTGATCGGCGGAGCTGTATCCGGTCTCGTTGCTGTCGCACTGACGGTGTCGCTCTCGGGAGCGGTGGGGGGTGCAGTTGCCGGACTGGTCGGCGGCATCGTGCTGGGGACCATCATCGTCGTGGGGATCGCTGTCGCGCGGCTGGCGGGTGCACGCCATTCCATCGATCCGTCGCTGCTCGCCGGCTTCGCGCTCGCCGAGCTCCCGTTGATCGCCATCGCGGCCATTGCGGGCGTCGTCGCTGCGCTCGCGGGCGCGGACGCCGGATTCCTGGTTGCCTCGGTGCTCGTCATCCTCGGGTCGATCGGCGCCGCATGGCGACGGCGTCACGAAGGAGGGGTTCAGGTCGACGACGACGTCCTGCTCGCGGCGGTGACCGAAGCGATCCTCGACGGCATGCCGGACCCCGCTCCGCGACGCTGACCGACGGGCCCAGCCCCTTCGGGATGCCGCGCGAGGATGGCCGCATGAGCGAGACCCAGGACGAACAGCAGCGAGCGAGGCCGACCGGCGGCGGGGACGTCCACGAGTGGGGTCCACTGGTCGAGGACCTCGCCACTCGCCGAGCGCGTGCGCTCGAGATGGGCGGGGACGATCGGGTCGAACGTCAGCGTTCGCTCGGCAAGCTCACGGTTCGTGAACGACTCGACCTGCTCCTCGATGGTGGAACCTGGGTCGAGTACGGGATGCTCGCCGACAGCATGGATGCCGCCTACGCGGATCGATACATGGCGGCCGATGGTGTCGTCACGGGCATCGGGGAGATCGACGGGCGTCGCGTCGCAATCGCGGCGTACGACTTCACCGTCCTGGCCGGATCGATGGGCCGGGTCGGCGAGCAGAAGGTGAGGCGGATGCGTGAACTCGCGCTCCGCCAGCGGATCCCGATGGTGTGGTTGCTCGACTCGGCCGGAGCGCGGATCCAATCCGACGCCGGCTCGACGTTCGCCGGGGCCGGCGATCTCTTCCGCGAGCAGGTGGCGATGAGCGGGGTCGTGCCGATGGTCGCGGCGATGCTCGGTCACTGCGCAGCAGGTACGGCCTACATCCCGGGGCTCGCCGACTTCGTGCCGATGGTGAAGGGCACATCCTCCATGGCGCTGGGCGGGCGGCACCTCGTGAAGGCGGCCGTCGGCGAGGACGTGACCGAAGAGGAGATGGGTGGTTCCGCGGTACACACGAAGGTGTCCGGTTGTGCCGATCTCGAGGTCGGCGACGATCGAGAATGCCTCGAGATCGTGCGGAAGTACCTGTCGTACTTCCCGTCGCACAACCGGGAAGCCCCGCCCGTTCGAGCCACGACCGATCCGGTCGACCGGAGAGTGACCGAGCTCTACGAGATCGTTCCGACCGCGCCCCGACGCGCCTACGACATACGGAAGGCGATCGTGGCGATCGTCGACGACGGCGACGTGCTCTGGATCAAGCCGGACTGGGCGAAGAACCTGGTGACCGGACTCGCAAGGGTAGGCGGTACCGCGGTCGGCATCGTCGCGAACCAGCCGATGGTGCTCGGTGGCGCACTCGACGTGAACGCGGCAGACAAGGCCGCCCGCTTCGTGTGGCTCTGCGATGCCTTCAACATCCCCCTCGTGTTCCTCCACGACGTTCCCGGCTTCATCGTCGGCTCTGCGGTCGAGAAGCAGGGGATCATCCGCCACGGAGCAAAGATGCTGTTCGCGGTCAGTGAGGCGACGGTGCCCAAGATCAGTGTCGTGATGCGCAAGAGCTACGGCGCGGGCTACTTCGTGATGAACGGATACGCCTACGAGCCCGACTATCTCGTGGCATGGCCCACCGCTGAGATCGCGGTGATGGGTCCAGACGGCGCCGTCAACATCATTCACCGCAAGACACTCGACGCGGTCCCCGAGGACGAGCGGGCCGCCAAGCGCCTCGAGCTTGCCGAGGAGATCCGGCAGAACATCGATCCGTACCTCGCCGCCGGGCACGCCTTCGTCGACGAGGTGATCGATCCGGCCGACACCCGCCACGCGATCTGGCTCGGGCTCGAAGCCTCGAGCAACAAGCGCGTCGATCGTCCGTGGCGCAAGCATGGGGTTCTGCCGGTCTGAGCTCACCACCGACATCACGGCTCGGATCGCGGTATTGGCGCGTCTGGCTCGCGACGTCGCTCTCGAACCTCGGCGATGGTCTCACCCTCGTCGCGATGCCGCTGCTCGCAGCATCCTTCACGCGTGACCCGATCACGATCGCGGGAATCGGGGTGTTCACCCCACTGGCGAAGATCGTCGTGTCGCTCGGCGGTGGCGTGCTCGTGGATCGCAGCGACCGGCGACGGCTCATGCTCGGCGCCGACATCCTGCGCCTGGTCGTGATGGTTGCGTTCGCAGCGCTCGTCGTGTCGGATCAGGTGTCGTTCGCCGTCGTGTACGCGGTCGTGTTCATGCTGGCGATCGGCGAGTTCCTCTATGACACGTCGGCGACCGCGATCGTGCGTGACGTCGTCCCGCGGGGACGCCTCACGACTGCGAATGGTTGGCTCTACGCCGCGGAGGACGGCGCGCAGGACCTCGCCGCTCCACCGCTCGGGGCTGTGCTCTTCACGCTGGCCATCTGGCTCCCGTTCGTCGTCGACGCCGTCTCGTTCGCGGTCTCTGCGCTTCTCGTGCTGACGCTGCGGGGCCACTTCCGAGCCGAGCGCCCCGAGCAGCCCACGTCGGTGCGCGTCGAGCTCCGGGACGGCTTCGACTTCATCCGGCGACGCCCCTTCTTCCGGGCCGCGGCGGTGGTGTGGTCGACGCTCGGCTTCGCGCTGGGGGCTCGCGCTCGCGACGCTCGTTCTGTTCGTGCTCCAGACCCTGGGCGGTGGATCGCTGGGGTTCGCTGCCGTGGTCACCGCTGGCGCCGTCGGCGTCGTGGTCGGCAACCTCTTCGCCGGCCGGCTCGAACGCAAGCTCCGGCCCGGCGGCTTGCTCGTCAGCGCCGTGACTCTCGGCGGTGTCGCGCTGCTCGCAACCGGTACCGCCCCAGCGCTCGGCGTCGCGGCACTGGCCCAGGGAGTGTGGGGGATGGGTTTCGCACTCGCGAACACCGAGATGGTGTCCATCCGTCAGCGCTTGGTGCCGGACGCGCTCCTGGGACGAGTCACCGGGGTGTTCGGTCTGGCCAGCTGCGTGGGCATGGTCGTCGGCGCGGTGACCGGGGGGCTGCTGACCGACCTCGGGACCCCCCGCGTCCCGCTGCTGGTCGCCGGCGTCGTGCAACTGGGCGCAGGCCTGGGGTGGTGGCTTCTCCTTCGGGTGTCGGGTGGGGTGGAGGGTGGGTCCGAGCCCGACGATGGGAGCCCTGCGGCCTGACCGCTACGCTGCCGCGCCATGCACGAGATCCGGGCCGAGATCACGGCGAATGTGTGGCAGGTCAGCGTCGACGAGGGCCAGCTGGTGGCAGAAGGCGACCAGCTCGTCATCCTGGAGTCGATGAAGATGGAGATCCCCGTCATCACCGAGGTCCCCGGTGTCGTGCGCGAGCTCCACGTCGAACCCAACGATGTGGTGCAAGAAGGGGACGTGATCGCGCTCATCGACGAGTCCTGACGTGCCCATCCTCTGGGAGGTCAAGGCCGGCGTCGGCATCGCCTGCATCGACCGACCCGAGAGGCGGAACGCCCTGAACGCAGGTCTCTGCGGTGACCTCCTCGCTCGGCTGCAGGAGCATCCTGATCTGGGCGCGGTCGTCATCGGGGGCACCGGTGACCGTGCATTCTGTGCAGGCGCCGATCTCGGTCGTCGGGCGGCCGACACCGAACCTGGTGGGCTCGAGCACGGAGGGGGTGACACCTTCCGACCCGCGTTCGAGGAGCTGCTCGACGCCATCGTCGAATATCCCGCGCCGGTGATCGCCGCGGTGAACGGCGCCGCGCTCGGCGCGGGCATGCAGCTCGCGGTCGCGTCTGATCTCCGCGTCGTCGCGCCCGGGGCCCGATTCGGCCTCCCGGCAGGCCGTCTCGGCGTGGTCATCAGCGCGGCGAACGTCCGCCGCCTCGTGCTCACGGTTGGCCAACCGACCGCTCGCGACGTGCTCCTCACGGCGTGCACGCTCGACATCGACGAAGCCGAACGCGTCGGGTTGGTGCAGCGGCGAGCGGTCGACGCCGTCGCCGGCGCTACCGAGCTCGCAGAGGAGGTCGCGCAGCTCGCACCCCTGAGCGTCCGGGGCCACAAGCACGCGCTGAACGTCGTCGCGGCGACATCGAGGATTCCCGCTGTCGAGGTCGAGGAGCTCGGCCGACGGGAGTCAGAGGCCTTCGCCAGCCGCGACCTGCAAGAGGGACTCGCCGCGTTCGCCGAGAAGCGCCCGCCGACCTTCGAGGGTCGCTAGGCGGCGGTCACTTCCGGTCGGCCTTGCACTGCTTGCGCAGGGTGTTGAAGCGTTTCGCCTGGTCGAAGAAGCGGACGGTGTTCGCCTTGGCCTGACCGAGGAGATCGCCTGCCGCGCCTACCTGGAGACCCTTGATCGCGTCGAGGGCCGCGGAGGCGTTGTCGGTGACGGCCGTCCCGGTCGCGAGCGCAACATCCGCGCGCTGGATCGTCTTGACGCACGATGCCGGGACGCCGGCGGTATCGAGTACCGACTTCCCGAACGTCGTGCCGACGCCGATCCCGATGAGGAGCGACAACACTGTTGCAACCCAGCGGTTCTTGATGAGTCCCGACGACGCAGCCTTGGTCGACGACTCGGGCTTTGACTCGGACTTGGTAGAGGAACGCTCGGCCATGTCGGGTCGGAACCTAGTAGTTCGCGGGTAGGACGCGTTCGAGGAACGAGTAGAAGACGAACAGGGCGACCCCGAACGGGATCGCGCCGATGATCCAGGTGGTCCACCGTGGATGGCGGTGGAAGAACAGCCACCACAGTGCGCCGATGAGCAGGACGACGAGGCCGCTCAAGAGTGTCGGGAGCTTGGACCCCTCCTCTCCTGACAGTCCTTCTTCGGTGATCGTCGGCGAGACGTTGCCCTCCGGAGCCGGGAGCGCGACCTGGTCCCCTTCGAGGCGAGCCTTGATGACGAGCCGTTGCGCGGCCGAGTACTTCGGATTGCACGTCGTGAGCGTGAGCGTGGCCGCGAAGCCCGCGCTCGGATTGTCGGGAGACTTCGGCGTGGGGTCGATCACCGCGACATCCGACGGCGCGACGACGAGCTGCTCGGTGACCCGGTAGCGGAAGTTGCCCTGCGGCGTTCGAACCTTGATGAGATCGTAACGCGCGAGCTGA
>JALHSW010000142.1 GCA_022865365.1 Acidimicrobiia bacterium
CACGTGAAGCCCGAGAGCAAGGGCCGCGCCGGTCGGTGGCAGTCCGACTACCACGACACGATGATGGATCACGACGACCTGGTCGGCGACCTGCTCGGGCTGCTCGACGAGCTCGGCCTGGCCGAGGACACCATCGTCGTGTACTCGACCGACAACGGGCCCCACTCGAACAGCTGGCCCGACGCCGGCACCACGCCGTTCCGCGGCGAGAAGAACACCAACTGGGAGGGCGCCTACCGAGTGCCTTGCATGGTGCGGTGGCCCGACCGAATTCCGGCCGGCGTGGTCAAGAACGGCGTGATGAGCCACAACGACTGGTTCCCCACACTGTTGGCCGCCGCCGGTGTCGGCGACATCGTGGCGCAGCTCAAGACGGGAGCCGACCTGAACGGCACCACCTACAAGGTCCACCTCGACGGCAACAACCAGCTGCCCTGGCTCACCGGCGAGACCGACGAGAGCGCCCGCTACTTCTTCTTCTACGTGTCCGACGACGGCGACCTCACCGCGGTCCGGTACGACAACTGGAAGATGGTGTTCCTCGAGCAGCGATGTGAGGGCACGCTGCGCATCTGGGCCGAGCCGTTCACCGAGCTCCGAGTGCCGCTGATCTTCAATCTGCGCACCGACCCCTTCGAGCAGGCGCCGCTCACGTCGAACACTTACTACGACTGGTTGATCGATCATGCGTTCCTCGCGATCCCGTGCCAGGCGTTCGTGTTCCAGATGATGCAGACCCTGGTCGAGTTCCCCCAGCGGCAGAAGCCAGCGAGCTTCAGCCTCGACCAGGTGCTCGCGAAGCTGGAGCAAGGCATGCCGAGCGCCTAAACCTGGCGCGTGCATCCTGCCTGTCGTGGGAATCCCCCGATGGGTCGGGCCGAGACGCAGCCCTCCTGAAAGGTCGGGATCGGCGGCGATGATGCCAGGTCGTACTGCGCTGCCGGCCGTACGCGACGTTCGCCACGCCTCATCGCCACCTCCATCGCAACGACCAGGACGACACCGTCACCCACTGGCTCTCCGGCTCCGTCGCCTCGGAGGCCACCGACCCGAATGACCGGTCATGACATGGCAAGTCGGTGTCGCCGAACCCGGTGGCGGGTGCGTGCAGCGCACTCCGGCGAAATCAGGGTGTGGGAGCACCGATCGACGGCAAGAGCCGCTTCTCCTCGCGCTGCGCGTCGAGCACGGTACGCATCTCGCTGAACGTCGCGGGTGCATCGGTGCTCAGGTTGTTGCGCTCCTCGGGATCAACCGTCAGGTTGTGCAGCTCCCACGCCGGCTCCGCGGTGGGCTGGGCGCCGGGCGTCGTCGGGAGTCCGCGCTCGGCGTTCCACTGGTCGAGTCGCTCGTAGTAGTGGTTGAGCTTCCAGAGCTCGTGCGCGCCGCCGCCGGTCGGCAGGCTCGCGACGACGGACTCGATGCAGGCTGGAGGATTCAGGGAGCCGAACGGTTCGCCGGTGAGGACGTTGGTCTGAGCCTGTCCGCTGGTGACGTTGTCCTCGGTCATGAAGTAGATGGCCTCGGCGATGGACTCGGCGGCAACGCTTCCGGCTACGGCTCGGCTGAGGTCGCGGCCCGGCAGCGGTCGGGCTTCCGCATGGCGCTGCGCAACTCCCGCCGCGGCGCGTTCCGTATCGATTCCCGCGAGGCCCAGCAAGGTGGGGATGAGGTCGACATGGCTGGTTGGCGCGGTGATCCCTCCGGACCGTGGCGCGACGCCGGGTCCTTTGATCACCATCGGGACGCGGGTGGCTTCGTCGAAGGCGTTGGCCCACTTCTGTTGGAGCCCGCCGTGAGCGCCGAGGAGGTCACCGTGATCGGAGGTGAACACGATGATGGTGTCGTCGGCCATCCCGGATATTTCGAGTGCGTCGAGTATGCGCCCGATGGCCTGGTCGACGAGCTTGTGCAGGTAGTAGTAGAGGCGGCGGTAGGCGTTGTCGGTTGGCTGGTTGGCGACCATCTGGGGCCACAGCGCCTTGAACTGCTCCTGGCAGGCGGGGCGCCCGGCGAACGAGTCGGACTGGGATGGGGCTGCGGCGATGTCGGGCACCGTGTCGTCAGCTGCGTCGAAGCCGAGGAGCATTTCGTAGAAGCCGCCCGCGAATGCGATGTCGTGGGGGTTCACGAACGAGGCGACCGCAAGCCACGGCCCGTCGCTCGATGCCGTCACCAAGTCATCGAAGAGGGTGATGACCTGCTCGGCGAACACGCCGTCACGGACAGTGCCGCTATCGGGCTTCGCCGCACCGTGTGGCTCCCGGCCGATCCATCCCGAGAACCCGAACGGGTCGAGCCGGTCGGCGCTGCGGTAGGCCTCGACGCCTTCGGCGATCGCGCGGCCATCGTCATCGGACGCCATCAGCCCCTCACGGGAGCCCGTGATGGGGAGGTCGGCGTGGCTGATGTGCCACTTGCCGCGGTAGTGCGTCTGGTAACCGCCGGCGCGGAACCAGTCGCCCAGGGTGGGGACCGCGTTGGGGTCGAGCCACCGCATACCGGGATCATCGCTGTGCTTGGCGACTCCGTCGGTCTGAGACACGCCGTGCAGTGACGGGTACTGCCCGGTGAACAGCGTGGCGCGGCTGGGAACACACGCGGTGGAGCCGACGTAATGGCGGTGCAGTTCGAGCCCGCCATCGCGGATCCGCTCTCGAGCCGTGAGTTGGGTACGCCGGAACTCGGCGACCGTGGCGGTCTCGTATGGGGGCGGGTAGCGCTCCTCGTCGGTCATGATCAGCAGCACGTTCGGCGCGAACATCCTGAGACCGTATCCGACCGCCGCCGGGGGATGACGACGCTCATCTACCGAAATAGGGTGACGTGGTGACGAAGCACGGATTCATCTCGGGTTGGCGTCGCGTCCTGGGGTCCGGCGCGCTTCGCGACGGACCGACAGCATGCGCGCGCCCGGACACCATGGCACCAAGAAGTTGAGCGTGGCGCGTCGGTTCGGCCTCCGACGGGAGACGTTGCGGGACGACGCGGTGGCCGGCCTCGTGCTCGGCGTGCAGAGCGTGCCCGACGGCTTGGCGACCGGGCTCCTCGCGGGGGTCAGCCCGCTCGCCGGCCTCTACGGCTACATGGTCGGCACGATCGGCGGGGCGCTGACCACGTCGTCGGCGTTCATGGTGGTGCAGGGAACCGGGGCGATGGCGATGATCATCGCCGACGTACCGGCCGTGCACGACGCCTCTCATCCCGCCCGGGCGCTGTTCACGCTCACGATCCTCACTGGTGTGGTGATGCTCGCGGCGGGACTGTTGAAGTTGGGCAAGGTACTCCGCTTCGTGTCGAACGCGGTGATGGTCGGGTTCATCAACGCGGTGGGCGTCAACATCGTGCTCGGCCAGCTGGCCAACCTGACCGGGTACGCACCCGATGGGCCGAACCGGGTGGTGCGTGCACTCAAGACGGTGGTGTCGCCGGGGCAGTTGCATTGGCAGAGCGTCGCCGTTGGATTGGCCACGATCGGCGTGATCCTGCTGCTCGAACGCACCCCGATCGGATCCCTGGGCCTGGTCGTCGCGGTGATCGCCACCTCGGGGGCCGCCGCCGCACTGGGCTGGGCGGAGGTGGCGACCCTGAACGACCTCGGCGTGGCGGTCAGCGGGCTCCCGACGCCCACCTGGCCGCTGCTCGGCCAGGTCCCCGTGCTCCTGATCCCGGCGGCGTCGCTGGCGTTCGTCGGTCTCGTGCAGGGCGCAGGGATCTCGGCCAACTTCGTCAACCCCGACGGGTCGTATCCCGACGCGTCGCGCGACTTCATGGGTCAGGGCGTCGCCAACGTGGCGTCGGGGGTGCTCCAGGGCATGCCCGTCGGCGGTTCGGTCTCGGCCTCGGCGCTGAACAAGACGGCCGGCGCCCGGTCGCGCCAGGCCGCCGTCATCGCCGGGATCGTGATGGCCGTCGTGATCGTCGTGTTCGGATCCGCGGTCGGCAACCTCGCCATGCCGGCACTCGGCGGCCTGCTGATCCTCATCGGCGCGCGGACGATCACGCCCGCCGACCTGCAGTCGGTGTGGCGGACGGGGGTGGTGCAGAAGGTCGTCCTCGTGGTCACCTTCGGGCTCACCATGCTCATTCCGCTGCAGTACGCGGTGCTGGTAGGTGTCGGGATCTCGGTGATCCTGCACGTCATCAGCCAGTCGAACCGAGTGACGATCCGGCGTCGGGAGTACAACCCCGAGGGGCAACTGATCGAGACTGATCCGCCCGAGCAGCTACCCGCCGGCGAGGTCGTGGTGCTCCAGCCCTACGGCAGCCTCTTCTTCGCCGCCGCGCCGGTCTTCGAGGCGGCCCTCCCCGCGGTGACCGACGGGTCGGAAGGTTCGGTCGTCGTCCTGCGCCTGCGGGGCCGGTCCGACCTCGGCTCGACCTTCATGGACGTGCTGCGCCGCTACGCGGTGGCGCTCGACGGTGTCGGCTCGAAGCTCGTCATCGTCTCGGCCAACGACCGCATCCAGGAGCAGCTCGCGGTCACCGGCATCACCGACGTGATCGGCACGGCGAACATCTACGCCGGCGACGAGCGGGTCGGGGCTGCGGTACGCCTCGCTTACGACGACGCGGTTGCGTGGGTGGCGCACCGCTCGGGCGAGGGACCGACGACCTGAGGTGCCGCGCCGGTCGGCTGGTCACGGCTCGACGGCCGCCGACGAACTGGTCGACGTGGACGGGTGCCGCACGAGGATGACGACCGACACGAGGGCGATCCACGCGGGGAAGATGTACAGCGTGGGGGTGGCGATCGTGACGTTGATGAACTCGGCGACACCAACCACGTAGGTCACCACGATGAGCCAGTTGGGGAGGGCGCCCGCGCGCCGACTGAGTGACGCGGTCGAGAACATGACCAGCGTGGCAACCCGGGGCGCGAACACGCCCAGCACCACCGCGGCCATCGCACGCAGCAACGAGACGGCGCCTGGGTCGGGAGCCAGCCCGCTGACCTCCACGAGGACCAAGGGCGCGGCGAACGCCGATGCACCGACGAGGACGAGGCCGGTGAACAGCACGCTGCTGCCGAGGAACACGGTCCCCACCAGTGGGGTCTCGCTCGCGCCCAGCCGGCTGCGGACGACACCGACGAACCACAGGTACGCGATCGTCGCAACGACCATGAGCGCGAGGAGCACGCCGACCGATCGGCTCGATGCTTCGGCGTAGTACGC
>JALHSW010000143.1 GCA_022865365.1 Acidimicrobiia bacterium
GAGCCGAGCCGACCCGCAACGACGGACGTCCCGCCGTGCTGTTCCTCTGCTCCACAATGCGGGCCGGAGTCAGATGGCGCTCGGCTGGTTCAACCACCTCTCGGGTGATCGCGCCGTCGCCTGGTCAGGAGGCTCCGAGCCGGGCAACGAGGTCAACCCCGCGGCCATCGCCGCGATGGCCGAGATCGGCATCGACATCACCGGCGAGTACCCCAAACCCTGGACCAACGAGATCGTCGAGGCCGCCGACGTCGTGATCACCATGGGTTGCGGTGACGCCTGCCCTCTCTCCCCGGGCAAGCGCTACGAAGACTGGGAGCTCGAGGATCCAGCCGGTCAGGACATCGCGGCCGTCCGTGCGATCCGAGACGAGATCGGGACGCGCGTGCGGGCGCTCCTGGAGAGCCTCGGCGTCGCAACGATGTGACACCCCCGTTTCCCGAGCGCCCGACCCCGCACGGCGTACCCGCGCAGGGCCGGGACGGGAGACGTCAGTCGCTGCCGCACACAAGCCCGAGGCGCTTGCCCACCTTGTTGACCTTCGCGAACAACTTGTCATCGATGACGGTCGACGAATCGGCCTGCATGGTGGTCACCGCTGCGGTGGCCAACGCCACCAACTTCTTGACGTCCTGCTTCAGGGCCTTGGGCTCGTTGAGCGCATCGATCGACGCGATCGTCTGCGCGATCGACGGTCCCGCCTGCTGTGCGATAGCAGCGAGCTGCTCCGGTGTGGGGGTGTCGTTCTTGCCCAAGCCGGCAAAGGCCTCGCCGTAGATGGTGTCGAGGTCCCTGTTGGACTGCTTGCAGAACACGTTGGCCTGCTTGCGCCACTGCTGCTCCGACAGCGGCTTGGCGAACGCGACGCTCGTGCTGAACACAACCGCTGCGACAACCAATCCGGCCACCGACAACCTGAGACGGACTCTCATACGGGCCTCCAGCCTTTGTTGGATCTACAACTTTGGCCAATATGGCGATTCGCGACAGCCACGGATAGAGGAAAAGGTCCCGCCCTGGACCGTCCCCGCAGCCCGCTCATCCATGTCGGGACCTTTGGCCCTTGGTGCTGACCTCCTGAGCCTGCACGCTCACCAGAGCGAAGGCGCGAGCTCTCACAAGGCGCGAGGCCTCCCGCCGTCGACGTCGGGGATCCGGCTGCGACGAGCCGCCGGAAGGAGGAGCTGACAATGGGCAGCACGTCAACGCCGGCTGGGCTCAGCACCTGGGAGGCCGAGCTGCTCGAGCACCTGACGAAGCACCTCGAGGCCGAAGGCGACCTGCTGACCTCGTACCAGGAGTTGGTGGAAACGGCGCAAGCACCGTACGCCGCATACCTGCTCGACTTGATCGTCGAAGACGAGACCCGACACCACCGACTCTTCGGTGAGTTCGTCAACGCCTTGCGGGCCCCGGTCGAGGGCGGGGACGGACCTCAGGTGCCGACGGTGACGAGTGCCACCGACGCCCGCGAGCTCCTCGAGGCAACCGAGAAGTTCCTCAGAGCAGAACGGGCCGACGCCCGCGATCTCAAGCGTCTCGCACGCACCAAGGGGCTCCGCTCGATGCGTGGGCACTCCGTGTGGCCACTACTCGTCGAGCTCATGGAACGCGACACCAAGAAGCATCAGACGATCCTGCGGTTCATCCGCACGCAGCTCCGACGCCAGCTCCGCTAGGTGCCTGGCGGGTGTTGAACGTCTCGACCCTGGTCGGTGCCGGCACGTCGGCTTCCGACGCATTGCGATACGGGATGTCCCGACCGGGCGAGATCGTCCCCCACTCGTCTGCGCAACGGCGTCCCGTGGTCGTGTGGAATTCGACGCGCGGGTGCAACCTCGCGTGCGCGCACAGCGTCAGCGTCGATCCCTCCACCCATCGAGTGTTCTTCCCTCTCGAGGGTGTCCGAGGCCACCCGGTGCTGCGAGTCATGCGACCCAACCTGTGACCCGGGGGGACTTCATCTGGCAATGGGCAGCCCGGGACAGCACGCCCGAACCGTGCCACCATGCGGCCATGACCAGTGACCCGCTCGACGTCACCGCCGGTGTCCCCTACGCCACCCTGGCCGATCTGCGCGCCACGTGCCCCGTCTCCCAGACGGCATCGGGTGCGTACCTCCTCGCCCGCCATGACGACGTGCTGGCCGCCACCAAGGACCTCGGTGCGTTCCAGGCCAGCTTCCGCGAGCCCGGCGTGGTCGTGCCGCCCGAGGAGCAGCTCATCAGCGAGATCCCCGAGCCGCGGCACGGACACGTCCGCCGGATCATCAACTCGGCAATCGCCCAGCACCGCATCGGCCGGGTCGAGCCGTTCGCGCGCGATCTCTGCAACGACCTGCTCGACGGGCTCCTCGAGCGTGGCCAGAGCGACCTGGTGGCCGAGTACGTCACGCCGATCCCGGCCACGGTGATCGCGCACCTCCTGGGCGCCGACCCCGCAGATCATTCCCGCTTTGCCGAGTGGTCCGACCTCGTCGTGCAGTCCACCTACGCGACGAAGAACCGTCGGGCAGACGGCGAGGAGGGTGAAGGTCTCGTCGGGGTGGCGCCCGAGTTCACCGCCTACATCGACGCGATGATCGCCGAGCGCAAGGGCGCGGTCGATCCCCCCGACGACTTCGTCACCCGGCTCATGAACACCGAGGTCGACGGCGAGCGGCTCACCGACCTCGAGATGCGCACCCAGCTCGCGTTCTTGCTCATTGCGGGCAACGAGACCACACGCCACCTGATCGCCAACATGCTCGAGACGGTCTGCACCGACCCGGACCTGTTCGCGCGGTTGCGCGCCGATCGCGCCCTGGTGCCCACGGTGGTGGAGGAGTCGCTACGACACGACTCACCGATCCACGTGCTGATGCGCGACTGCATGGAGGACACGACGCTCGACGGTGTCGCGATCCCGGCGGGCGTCAAGGTGGCCTTCAGCCTCGCGTCGGCGAACCGGGACGAGCGGAACTACGACACCCCCGACGCGTTCCGGCTCGATCGTCCCAGCGCGAAGGACCACCTCGCGTTCGGCGGCGGCCCGCACGTTTGTCCCGGTGCCTCACTGGCGCGACTCGAAGGCCGCATCGCGCTGGAGGTGTTCCTCGACCGAGTCGAGACGGCTCGCGTCGACGACGGGTACGAGCGCGAGCCGGTCCCGGTGTTCTGGGCCAACGGCCCGCGGCGGCTGCCGGTCGCACTGACGGGATGCTCGTAGGCGATCGACAGCCGCTTGCGGTCGCCGCGAGCACCCCTCCAGCCGAGGGTCGGGCGTTCTCTTCCAGACCGATCAGCCCGGCACCCCGGGGTCGGCCCAGCCCCGCACGCCGGCCCGCAGCGATCGGTTGATCGCGCCCACCAGCTGCTCGTCTCGCGCCGGGTCGCCGTGGTCGAGCCACGCGAGGACGGCCTCGACGAGGTACCCGAGCACTGCGTGCGCGGCCCAGTCGACGAACTCGGGGGGCATGAGCCCGCCAAGCGCGGACTTTGCCTGGCTCAGTGCCTCGGTGCGCAGCGCGTCGGCTTCGGAGGCGAACTGAGGCTCGCGCGTGGCATGACGCCACAGGAGGCGGAACCCGTCCGGGTTCTCGCGGGCGACCGCGAGCAGCGATCCCGCGCCGAGCCCGAAGCCCGCGGGGTCCGGCGCACCGGCCATGCGCGTGCGCAGCTGGGCGGCAACATCCGCGAGGACCTCTCGGTACAGCTCCTCCTTCGACGCGAAGTGGCGGTACACGATGAGCGGTGTGATGCCCGACGCGTTGGCGACGTCGGCCATCGAGGTCGCCACGAATCCTGCCTCGGCGAACGCATGCGCCGCGCTGACCAAGATCGCCTCGCGGCGTTGGGCCCGAGGAAGGCGGCGGGTGGGAGATCGCGTGCCCATCAGCGGTCCGCTCGCTTCACTTGGCGATGCGCTGGGCCGGGCTCTCCCCCGACGCGAGCTTCGCCGCGTAGTCGTCCAGCCAGCCGTGGAACCTCCCCGATGCCTGCTGGTCCGCGCTCAGGCGGGGGTAAGCCGGGATCTCGTAGCCGAGGTCGAGCGGCGGGTGGTCCGACGCCGGCTTGCGCGCCATGACCTGCTCGAGGATGGGCGCGAGGCGCGCTTCCTTGGCCTGCCGGCGCGCGGGCTCGCGCTCGACGAACTCGGGCATCACTTCCCGGGCGAAGAGCTCGAGTGACTCCATGATGTGGTCGTGGCGATTGCGGCCGGCCGCGCACGACAGGATCACCTGGTCGACGCCGTACTCCTCGTAGCGCCGCAGGTACTCGCGCACCTGCTCCGGGGTACCGGTGGCGCCCCGCAAGCCGCTCACCCCGCCTTCGACCACCTTGGCGCCGAGCCGCTCGTCGTTGCCTGCCGCGAGCGCCACCGCTTCGGGGTCGTATCCCTCTTCGGCGCGTCGCCGCTCGTAGTCCTCCCAGAGGTTCCCGCGACCGGGCTGGTGGCGGCCGAAGACGTAGTAGTGACCGAGTGAGTACCCGATGAAGTTCCCGCCGTAGGCACCGCGCCGGATGGCCTCCTGCTCGTCCTCATGACAGAAGAACGAGGTCACGCACGCGAGGTTCGCGTTCACCGCGTCACCGATCGGCACACCCTCGGCGGCGAGCGTGGCGTAGTAGTCCTCGACCCAGTGCTGGGCCTCCTCGGGATCGAAGAACGCGAACGCGAGGGCCCCGATGCCGTGCTGGGCCGCGAGGTGGATCGTCTCGCGTCGGCTGCACGCCACCCAGACCGGAGGGTGCGGTCGCTGCTGCGGCTTCGGCATGACATTGCGGGGCGGAAAGCGCACGTACTCACCCACGTGCCCGGTGAACGGATCCTCGGTCATGCAGCGCAGTGCGACCCGTACCCCTTCTTCCCACATGGCCCGCTTGTCGTCGGGATCGACCCCGAACGCGTCGAGCTCGGCGGCGGCCGAGCCTTCACCGGTCCCGAACTCGACCCGTCCGTCGGAGAGCAGGTCGAGCGTGGAGATGCGCTCGGCGATCCGGGCCGGGTGGTTGATCGCGGGCAGGGCGTGCACGATGCCGTGGCCGAGACGGATCTGGTTCGTGCGTTGCGACGCCGCGGCGAGGAACAGCTCGGGCGCGCTCGAGTGGCTGTACTCCTCGAGGAAGTGGTGCTCGACGAGCCAGGCGGTGTCGAATCCGAGACGGTCGGCGAGAACGATCTCCTCCATCGCCTCCTCGAGCACCCGGCGGTCATCGCCCGGCGCCCACGGCCGCGGCACCTGGTGCTCGAAGAACAGCCCGAACTTCACGCCGCACCCCCCGCCTGGTGGCCCGTCGCCGGCCCGTTCGGCCGGGCTGAACCCCGTATGTATAACAGGGGTTGTATATGTCGCGCGGCGGGTGGCGGCGAGCCCGATCAGGGCGCCGGCCCTTCGCGGCGCACCAGCTCGAGGCCTTCGGGGTCTTCGGCGTCGCCGACGAGCCGGTAGGGGCCGTGGGGTTCGAGGATGTGGTGATGCGGTGGGCAGACCCCGGCCAGTTCGGTCGGGTCGTGCGAGTCGCCGTGGGTACCGACCGGATGACAGTGGTGGATCTGCAGGCCGCGGGTCGCTTCGCAGCCCGGGACCCGACAGTGGCGATCGCGTCGGCGCACATGGCGGTCGACGTCAGCCGGCAACGCGGTGCGCGATCGGTGCGTCGTGTGGGTCCCGGTGCGATCCAAGACGGCTTCGCGAACCTTCGCGTCGGGTCGGATCGCACGCACGGTCTCGGACGCGACCGGGATGCCGTCGACCTCCCGGGTCACACAGCCCCGCACGTCGGTGATCTCGACGATCTCGATCCGGAACCGCCCGCTCGGCTCGGCGTCGGCATAGGTTCGTGCGAGCTCGACGAGGGCATCGGCCTTGCGGTGCGCGAGTGAGTCCCAGGCCATCCCCTTCGCCGGACGCATCCGCTCCGCCATGTGGTCGAGGACCTTGTCGACCAGCACGCCGTCGACATCGGGGAGCCACCACCGGCCCGCGGCCATGCCCTGCTCGGAGTCACGCCACGACGACACGAACCGCGCCTTGCGCCGCGCCTCGGCGTCGGCCGCAGTGACCGCTTTCGCAGTGCGCGCCATGCGCTGGAGATCCACCGGCGCGACGGTCGTGCCCCGCACGGCCCACTCGGCGTCCGTCGCCGAAGTCGCGACCTCCGTGACCGGTTGGAGCTGGTCCCTCGTGAGGCCACCGGCCCACGCCGCGGCAGCGACCTTCGGGAGCGACTCGAGCGAACGGGCCACCTCACGGTTGCTCTTCGCGGTGCGCGCCGATACCGACGCATCCGGCACCCCGTCGAGTGCCCGACGGTCATCCAACACGCGCGTCGCCGCGAGCTCCTCCAGGTACCACCGCTGCTGCTCCCGCCGAGCGTCCGCCACGATTGCGCGCAGCGACCCGGTCGAGTGACACCGCAGCGCATCGATGCGCGCGCCGAAGTCGTACTCGACATCGTCGACCGAGGCTCGGTCGAACATCGTGGTGGCGGGGGTGCTGCTCATGCCCCCTATCCGAACACGGGGGTGTGACAGCTACGATCCCGATCAGGAGATCGTCCAGCACCTCATGATTCCGGGGGCCCGGTGCTCCTAGCCCGGAGGCGTGAGCGGGATGCGGGCATTCTCGTAGCTCAGGATGCGCTCGTCGGGCTCCATCTCGATGATGAGGTGCTCGATCTCGTAGTGCCCGCGGGTCTCGGCCGGCATCGCCGATCGATCGCCCGCGAACCCCGCGTACTTCTCGCCGAGCGCCTTCCCGACCCGCTCGATCAGCTCCGGCTCGCTCACGATGCGGGCCCGCCCGGTGAGGTGCACACCCCGGAGGTCCCGCCAGCGCTCTCCCGACTCGACGAGAAACGACACCCTCGGGTCGCGCCGGATACGCGCCACCTTCTTCGTGCGCGCGACCGCATCGATGTAGATGCGCTTGTCGAGCGCGACGAACCAGACCGGCAGCGTGATCGGGATTCCGTCGGATCGCAACGACGTGAAGATCCCCGTGTGGCTGTTGGCGAGCACCTCCCAGGCCTCGGCGCGGCTGAGACGAATGCTCATCGCGACGGCCACGACGCAGCGACGCGATCGACGTCAGCCGTCATCGGATCCCGAGCCGTCCGCGCACATCATCCGCCGAGGCCACCGGGCGCCCCGCGGCCTCGGCCCA
>JALHSW010000144.1 GCA_022865365.1 Acidimicrobiia bacterium
ATCGGCGCCGACGCGATCCTGCTCATCGTCGCCGCGCTTCCCGACGATGCGTTGCTGCGCGACCTCCACGCGCTCGCTACCGAACTCTGTCTCGCGGTCCTCGTGGAAGCCCACGACGAGGCGGAGCTCGAGCGAGCCGTCGAAGCCGGCGCGACGATCGTCGGGGTGAACGCCCGCGACCTCGCCACCTTCGCCGAAGACCTGTCCGTCGGTGAACGACTCGTAGCGCGTCTTCCCCGCACCGTGCTCGGGGTCGCCGAGAGCGCGATCCGATCTGTCGAGGACGCCCAGCGGATGGCCGACGCCGGGTTCGATGCCGTTCTCGTCGGTGAGGCACTCGTACGAGCCTCCGATCCGACCCCGCTCCTCCGCGCGCTCGCCGCGATCGAGACCAAGCCGAAGTCCAAGTCGAAGGGAAACTGATGCGGTACCTGCTGTCCGAAGACCAGATGCCGACTGCTTGGTACAACGTGGGTCCGGCACTGCCGGAACCGCTCCAGCCACAGCTGCATCCGGCGACGCGTGAGCCCGTCGGCCCCGATGATCTCGCGCCGCTGTTCCCGATGGCGCTGATCGCTCAGGAGGTGTCGGCCGATCCGTGGATCGACATCCCGGGCGAGGTGCTCGACATCCTGCGCCTCTGGCGTCCGACACCGCTCGTGCGCGCCGAGCGACTCGAGCGCGCGCTCGGCACAACGGCGCGGATCTACTACAAGGACGAATCGGTGTCGCCGGCGGGTTCGCACAAGCCGAACACCGCGGTGCCGCAGGCGTTCTACAACAAGATGGAGGGGTCGAAGCGGCTCGCAACCGAGACCGGGGCGGGGCAGTGGGGGAGCGCGCTCGCGTTCGCATGTCGCCAGTACGACCTCGAGTGCAAGGTGTACATGGTCCGTGCGTCGTACGACCAGAAGCCGTACCGCCGCATCCTGATGGAGGCGTGGGGCGGCGAGGTCGTTCCGTCCCCCGTCGACGATCCCGAGAGCCCGGGGTCGCTGGGCCTCGCGATCAGCGACGCGGTGCGCGATGCCGTCACGCGCGAGGACACCCACTACGCACTCGGCAGCGTGCTCAACCACGTGCTGCTGCACCAGACCGTGATCGGGCTGGAGGCGAAGGAGCAGCTCGCCCTCGCCGGGGAAGCGCGACCCGATGTCGTGATCGGGTCGTGTGGGGGCGGGAGCAACCTCGGTGGCATCGCGCTGCCGTTCGTCTCCGATGCCGACGTGCGTCTGGTCGCCGTCGAACCGTCGTCGTGCCCGACGCTCACCGAAGGCACCTTCGAGTACGACTTCGGCGACGCCGCGGGCATGACACCGCTCATGCCGATGTACACGCTTGGTCACGCGTTCGTGCCGCCGTCGATCCACGCCGGTGGGCTTCGCTACCACGGAGACTCGCCGATCATCTCGTCGCTGGTGAAGACCGGGCGCATGGAAGCCGTCGCGTACCCGCAGGGCAAGACGTTCGAGGCCGCGGTGCAGTTCGCCAACACCGAGGGCAAGATCCCCGCCCCCGAGACGGGCCACGCGATTCGGGCCGTGATCGATGAGGCGCTCGCGGCGAAGGAGGCGGGCGAGGAGCGCGTGATCCTCTTCAACTACAGCGGCCACGGCTTCCTCGACCTGTCGGCCTACGACGACTACCTCCACGGCCGACTCATCGACGCCTGACCGCGGCCCCTCACCGCGACCCCTGCTCGGGGTTCTCGGCACGTTCGCCGACAACAGTTGTCGCCCGGCGTGCCAAGAAGCCCGGAGTTCGCGCGTGAGCACTAGTGCCCGGTCCAGCGGGGCGGGCGACGCTCGGCCGCGGCCTGCATGCCCTCGCGGGCGTCATCGGTGCCGCCGACGACGCGGCGCATCGCCTCACCCATGCGCACCGCGTCCTCCCACGGGAGGTGCCGGCCCCGGTGGGCCATCTCGTTGACCGCACGCACCGCCAGCGGTGCGCCCCGGCAGAGCCGGTCGGCGAGCTCTCGCGCCTCGTCGAGCAGTGTGTCGCGCGAACCCACCTTCCAGACCAGGCCGATCTCGTGCGCCTGCTCCGCGTCGATGCGGTCTCCGGTGAGGAGCAGCTCCAGCGCGTCCTGCATGCGGATGCGCCGGGGGAGGCGCATCGCGCCCACGATGGTCGGAACGCCGAGCCGCACCTCCGGCATCCCGAACTCGGCGTCGTCGGCCGCGATGATGAAGTCGCACGCGCTCGCGAGCGTGAGGCCGTAGCCCAGGCAGTACCCGTTCACGGCGGCGATCGTGGGCTTCCACACCTCGAGGCCCGACTCGAACGAGTTGACGGTCGGGATCTCCCAGAACGAACCGGGCCACGTCCCGGCTGACCCGGCGCCATCGGTGAGGTCGGCGCCGACGCAGAAGGCGCGTCCGGCGCCGGTGATGACACCGATCCACGCGTCGTCGTCGTCCCGAAAGCGCTCCCACGCCGCGTTCAGCTCGGTGCGAAGCGCGCCGGTGATTGCGTTGAGTCGCTCGGGCCGGTTGTACGTGAGTGTCGCGACGTGACCGTCGCGTTCGTAGAGGACGAGGGGGCCGCTCATGTTGCCGGTCATGTCGTCGCTGCCGCCGGTGCCGTGGTCTCGGCTCGGGGTGCGTCGCGCCGCTCGAGCATACGGGTGACGACGATGAACACGACGGTGGCGTAGAGCCAGCCCAACAGGATGTCGCTGAGGTAGTGCTCGGCGCCGTACACGAGGACGAACGCCATCGCGGCGTTGTACGCGAGGAGTAGCCAGTGCCACCGTCCGATCCTGCGCCAGAGGAAGATCAGCGTCATGAACGGCCACGCGGCATGCAGGGATGGCAGCGCCGCTACGGGATTTGCAAGCCGGGCATCGCCGTCGAACACCTGTGCGGCTCGCTCGAAGCCCAGGCTCGCCCACACCGAGTGCACGACGCGCGTGGTCGGCGCGAGCGCGCCGTTGCGGCTTGCGAGCCAGGGGGGGACGGCGGGCGCGATGAAGTAGGTCACGAAGCCGCACACGCTCACCGTCAGGATCAGGATCGCGTAGCGGCGGAACCAGTCGCGATGGCTGAGGTACAGCCACACGGCGATCGCGGGCGTCACCACGAAGTGCGACAGGTACATGAGCCACGCCGGGTAGTCCCACCAGTGCGGCGTCCCGCGGTCGACCAGCAGATCCTGGAGCCGCACCGTCGGTGCCGTGCCGCCGAACAGGACCTCGTCGACATCGCGCTGCGGATCGGTCATCGCGCGCGGCACGAGGCTCGGGGCACGACTGCGGACGAGGTCATACCCCGCCGCGATCACGAGCACAGGGAGCCAGTCCATCGCGAACCGCGCGTAACGGCTCGGGTTGTGCCAGCCGAGGATCACGACCAGCCCAAGGAGCCAGAGCATGAGGTACGGGCGATCAGGGATGGACGCGCGCGTCGCCAGGAAGCCCGCGGAGAGGAGGACGTACCCCGCGGCGACCGGGACGCGCAGGCGGTCGGCCCACGCGGCGGCGCCAGTGGTAGCCGGCACGAGCGCCGTAGCCCCGGGAACCGGCGTTTGGGTGTCGGGCATGGCTCTCGTCATGAGCGGCACGGAGCGTACCGGTCCGGAACCTGGTTCGGGATACCCGAGCGTCTCCGGTACCTTCGTACGCATGTTCGTGAAGATCTGTGGCATCACGAACGAGGAGGACGGGCTCCTGGCCGTCGCACTCGGCGCCGATGCCCTGGGGTTCGTGTTCGCTCCCGGCAGCCCCCGTCAGGTCACGCCCGGTGCCGTTCGGGACATCCTCCGGCGGCTACCACCGGGGACCCGCACCGTCGGCGTGTTCCGCGACGAGAAGCCGGCGCGCGTCGTCGAGATCGTCAACAGCCTCCGCCTCGGTGGCGCGCAGCTCCACGGCCGTGAGCCCGAGAGCGAGGTCGGGTGGATCCGGGAGCGGGTTCCGTTCGTGATCCAGGGCTTCCACGCCGGCG
>JALHSW010000145.1 GCA_022865365.1 Acidimicrobiia bacterium
CCGTAGAGCCAGAGCGTGCCCGACGCGTCGAAGGCCAGCCCGCTCGTCTCGGAGTCGACGTCGAAGCCGAGTGACCCGACGCGGGTGCGAGTGCCGGTCGCGGGATCGATCGTCACCAGGTGCGACTCGATCGCGGCCGCGTTGAGCGGCTCCGTGCTCGTCGTCGTCTCGCCACCCGCCGATCCCGAGCCCACCCCGAAGGGGTAGGTGATGACGGCCCAGATCTGCGGGTCGCCTGCCCGGATCGCGAGGTCGTCGGGACAGCCGGCCTCGTTCGCGATGTACGGCGGGCCGATCGGCGTGAGCGTCCCTCCCGCGCCGAGGTCGACGCTCGCCAACCCGCAGGCCCCGGGCGAGAACCGCGTCGTGTAACCGATCGGTCCGGGACCGGCACCGGGATCGGCACCGACGGGCGTGACCGCCGTCGCGGCCAACGACCCCGCCGCCAGCACCACACCCGCCAGAACCCCAACCAGCCTCCGCATGGCACAGGAACCTAATCGGCGACGCGACGCTGCGTCCTCGTTGTCCCGGGCGTTCCGCCTGAGCGACCGCTGTACTCACGCGACGCGCGGTCGAACCGCGCGCACTCTGTTGTGCGGCGAGGGTGGAGCCGGGAAGGAGATTCGAACTCCTGACCTGCTCATTACGAGTGAGCTGCTCTGCCAACTGAGCTATCCCGGCGGAAGGCCAATTCTAGGAAGAGAAGATTCTAGCGAGGAGGTCTCCCGCTTCCCCCGGGCGCGGGAAGGTGGAGCAACAGCCGCTCGAGGGTGAGCGTCTCGTTGGCGTTGAACTCGATCAGCCCCGCCCGCGCGGTGCGAGACGCGTCGAGGGCGGCGACCGCACCCCGGGCGTGCACCGGCGGCGCGGCCCGGTCGAGGTTGAGGGCCCGGGCGCCGGGACCCGCGAGTGCGTCCCGGTAGATCGACTCGATCGCGGTGAACCCCTCGATCCAGGCGTCGGAGCGAGCGCGCCGATGCTCGCGCTTGTGGCGCTCGATCAGGACTCGCCGGCGAGCACCGACGACACGGGAGGGATAGCCCGCAGCCTCCAGGTCCGCGTCGAGCCGTTCGAGCTCTTCGGCTTGGCGTTGCTCGAGCGCGACAACCGTACCTGCGACGACGTCGAGCAGCATCTCGACGGCACCTTCGACGGCCGCGCCGGTGCCGTCGAGCGAGTCGACCGCGTCGAGGAACGCGTCGCGGAGCGGCCCGAACCGCCCGGCCAGCAAGCGGGCGCGGTCGAGGCGACCCCCCGAAAGACGCGCGACGAGCACGAGTCGGTCGTCGGGAAGGGTGCCGTCGAGCGCAAGCGCGGCGCCGACGGTCGCTTCGTCGATGGAGTCCAGGTCGACGCGTTGGCATCGCGACCGGATCGTCGCCAGCAGCCGATCGGCGCGCTCTGCAACGAGGATGACGGTCGTCCGCGCTGGCGGTTCCTCGAGCGTCTTCAGCAGTGCGTTCGCGGCCTCGTCCCGCAGACGGTCCGCACCGAACAGCACGACCACCTTGTGCTCGAGCTCGATCGGGCTCGCGTGCGCTTCGCGGATCAGCTCTCGCGCGTCCTCGAGAAGGATCTGGTTACCGGTCGGGTCGAACTCGAAGACGTCGGGATGGTCGCCGCGCTGCACCAGGTCCCAGACCCGCGGGTCGTCGGGGGCGACGAGCGTGGCGGCGAAGCATCGAGCCGCGTCCTCCGCGCCCGACCCCCGTGGCCCGACGAGCAGGTACGCGTGGACCGGCCGGTGCGCGGCGCGCTGGAGCAGCGTGACCGCACGTTCCTGCCCGACGACCCGGTCCCACCCCGTCGGGGTCACGGCGCCAGGTGCTCCTCGACGACGGCCCAGATCGCGGTTGCGACCGCGTCGACGTCGGGCGAAGCGTCGACGATCGACCAGCCGCGCGATCGAGCGAGATCTCGGTACGCCTCGTGCACCGCGAGCGCAAACGCGTCGTTCTCGCCCTCCATGCGGTCGCGGCTCATCCCGAGGCGCTCCCGCGCGACCTCGGGTGCGAGGTCGAGCACCACGACGAGGTCGGGCTCCAACCCCGCGGTCGCGAGCTCGTTGAGCTGGCCGACCTCGCCCACACCCAGCCCGCGACCGACGCCCTGGTACGCGAGCGACGACGGCACGAAGCGGTCGCTCAGGACCCACGCTCCGCGCTGGAGCGCGGGACGTACGACCTCGGCGACATGCTCGGCGCGGTCCGCGGCCATGAGCAGCGCTTCGGCGATGGGATCGAGCGGTCCGTCCTCGTCGAGCAACAGGGTTCGCAGGCGCGCGCCGAGGCGCGTCGCACCCGGCTCGAAGGTCTCGACCACGTCATGGCCCGCGTCGCGGAGCCGAGTGGCGAGGTGGTGCATCTGCGTGCTCTTCCCGGTCGCGTCTCCGCCTTCGAGCACCACGAACCGAGCCACCGCGCTCACGACGGACCCGCCGAATCGTCGGCGTCCGCCCCGGGTGCGGGCCCAGGTGTTCGACCACTCTCGGAGTCGGTGGCGCGTCCCGAGTTCGGATCGAACGCGGGATCGATCGGGTCGATCCGCTGCGCCTGACGCCACGAATACCGGGCCCACAGACCCGCCGCGATCGTGATGAGGCCGCCGCCCCAGAGCGCGATGCGCACCCCGGGGAACGTGTAGCTCGCGCCGCCCAGGTAGACGATCCGACCGCTCGTGAACTGGTCGACCACCCAGTCCCAGAAGTCGGCCCACAACGGCGAGACCACGAGCGAGATGAGGAGGCACAGGCGGATGACCGTGTACAGCGTCGCGAACGTCCGGCCGCGCAGCTCGTCGTGCACCGACTCCTGCAAGACCGTGAACCCCGTCACGTACGACGTGCCGGCGCACGCCCCGACGAGCCCGATCGCCAACACGGCAGGCAGCAGCGCCGAGCACAGCGCGGCGAGCACCAGGAACACGCCGGTCCCCATCACCGCGAACTCGAACACAGTTTCGCGCGGCAAGCGATTCTGAAAGATGAGCAACAGCACGACGCCGGTCGCGGCACCCATGCCGAGCGCGGTCATGAGCACGCCGAACGTCGCGCTGTCGCCGCCGAGCCCCTGCTTTGCGAACGCGGGACCGAGCGGGATCATCGCCCCGGCGCCGATGAGGCCCACGCCGAGACCCACGATCACCCCGCGCACACGGGGTTGGTGCGCGATGAAGGAGAGGCCCTCCTTGATGTCGCGCAGCGTCTGCGTCCAATCGATGCGCTCGTGGCTCTCCCGCGCGCGGGCCCGCGGAATGGGCAGACCGAAGACGATGATCGCCGACGCCAGGAACGTGCAGGCGTCGACGGCGAGCGCCAGCGCCTCCTGGTCGACCTGCAGCGTCGACAGGGCGTCGAACGAACCGAGCCACGCCGCGAGCGCGGCGAGCAGCGAGAAGACGATCGACGCAAGAGGGAAGGTCGCGTACGACGCGACCAACGAGAGGCTGTTTGCCGACGCAAGCTGGGACTGGTCGACGAGGTGCGGCACCGACGCGTCCTTCGCCGGACCCCACAGCAGCGTGAGGACCTCGAGACCGAAGGAGATGAGGACGAGGCCGGTGAGCGTGTCGACGAACGGGAGCAACACCAGCAGGCTGGCGCGCAAGATGTCGCACGTGACCATCACCTTCCGTCGGTCGAAGCGGTCGATGACCACACCACCCACGGTGCCGAGGAAGAACCCGGGGACCACCCGGGCGACCATCACCAGGCTGACCGCCGCGCCCGAGTTGTCCGACACGCGTGACGCGATCGCGAGGATCGCGATGAGCCCGATCCAGTCGCCCATGCTCGAGACGACCTGCGCGAGCCAGAGCCGGAAGTACGCGGGCGTCCCGAAGACGCGCCAGGGCGCGGACGGGACGGGCGCCTCGTCCGGGCGCGAGGGGATGAAGGGGGCGGGCTGGTCCGCGCTCACGACGCTGTGCAGGCTAGAGGGTCTGTCCGGCCTTGCGGCAGGCCTACCCGTCGGACGGCGAGGCCTCGGGTGCCGGCACCGGCATCGGCGCCATGGCCTCGGCCGGCGTCTCGGTGGACGCGATCGCGGCCGGCTCCCTCGTGCGCGCGGCCGCCGCCTTCTTGGTCGCCGCCTTCGCCGCCTTCGCACGGCTGCTCGTCCCCTTCTTCACGACTCGGGTCGTGGTCTTGGGAGGCGACTTGGGGGGCGACTTCGACGACTTCCCGGCCGGCGACTTCTTGGCGGCCTTCTTGGTCGCCCCCTTCTTCGCCGTCTTCTTCGTGACCGGGCCGCGCGCTTCGCGCTCACGGAGCAGCTCGACGCCCTGCTCGAGGTCGATCGACGCGGGATCCACCCCGCGAGGCACCGTCGCGTTGATCGTGCCGTCGGTGACGTAGGGGCCGAAGCGCCCGTCGAGGACCCGGACCGGCACGCCGGTCTCGGGGTGCGGCCCGAGCTCGCCGATCGGCGCCTTGGTGCGACCACCGCGTCGCTTCGGCTGCGCGAACAGCGCCTCGGCCTGCTCGACCGTGACCGAGAAGAGCTGCGCCTCGGTCTCGAGGCTGCGGCTGTCGGTGTCCTTCTTCAGGTAGGGGCCGTAGCGACCATTGAGCGCGATGATCTCGTTGCCCTCGGGGTCGGACCCGACGACGCGGGGCAGCGACAGGATCTGCAGGGCGTCCTCCAGCGTGACCGTGTTCGGGGTCATGCCCTCGAGCAACGAACCGCGCTTGGGCTTCTCCTTCGCGCCGTCCTCCATCTCCCCGAGTTGGACGAAGGGGCCGTACCGCCCGGTGAGCGCGAGCACGGGCATGCCCGTCTCGGGGTCCTCGCCCAACACACGCGGCCCGCCCGAGCCCTCCTTGATGAGCTCTTCTGCCTTCTCGATCGTCAGCTCGTCGGGGCAGAGCTCGACGGGAACCGGGGCCTTGTCCTCGCCGCGGAGGACAC
>JALHSW010000146.1 GCA_022865365.1 Acidimicrobiia bacterium
CGGCGTTCCACGATCGCAACCGAGCAGCCCAACCGTTGGAGCAGGAGTGCGGCGGTCAGGCCGACCGGCCCGGCACCCACGATGAGGACCTCGACGTCGAGGTGCTCCATTAGAACAGACCTTGGTAGGAGCCGCCGTCGAGGTGCAGGTTCTGGCCCGAGATGAATCCGGCCTGTGCGCTGCACAAGAAGGCGCACGCATCGCCGACTTCGTCGGGGCGGCCGAGGCGTCCCGCGGCGATTGTGGCGGCGATCTCCGCGTATGCCTCTTCGAGGGTGATGCCCTTGATCGCGACTGCGAACTCGGCCATCTGGCGTTGTCGTCCGGTGTCGATACGTTCGGGCAGCAGGTTGTTGATCGTGACGTTCGCGGCCGCAACCTCGCGCGACAGGCCCTTCGCCGCCGACGTGAGTCCCGTACGTGCGGCCGAGGACAGCCCCATCGCCGCGTGGGGCGTGGTCACCATGGCTGAGGTGATGTTGATGATGCGGCCGAAACGTCGCGTGACCATGCCGTCGATCACGTCGCGAATGAGCAGCAGTGGTGCGAGCATGTTCGCGTCCACGGCCGCGATCCATTCATCACGGCCCCACTGCTGGAACTGACCGGGCGGCGGACCGCCATTGTTGGTGACGAGGATGTCAGGCTCTGCGCACATGGCTACGAGCGCGGCACGCGTCCCTGGGTTGGCAATGTCGCCGACGACGGTGTCCACCGTGACGCTCGACTCGGCCCGCAGGGTTGTCGCGGCGTCCTCAAGGCGTTGCGGGTCACGCCCATTGATCACAACGTGCACGCCTTCACGTGCCAGCGACTGCGCACACGCGAAGCCGAGACCCGCGCTCGACGCGCCGACGATCGCGTGCCGTCCTGCGATGCCGAGATCCATCAGAAGTCCAGGTCCGCCGGGGGTGGCGGTCCCCACTGGTTGATCGGATCCAACAGCCCGTAGACGCCACCCGGCGTTTCGGAGGTGAGGAGGTCGGAGTCGGTCCAGTGCTCGACAGTGAAGCCGAGCGGATCCTTCCAATAGTCGAAGACCTGCCCACCGAGCATGTGGCGTCCGATCCCCCAGTAATGCTGCCGCTGCGCCGCCAGCAGGTGATCGTGACCCGCCATGAGATCGTCGAAGTCCGCGACTTCCCACGCACAATGACCGAGCCGCACCTCACCCGTCTCGACGATCAGCAACGTGTGGTGATCGGCCGGTTGATCTCCCCGGTCGCACCGCATGAATCGTCCGATGGGTTCCTCGGGCGCACTGAGGTAGATGTCGTCGGAGGCGAGCAGACCCAAGGTCTCGGAGTACCAGCCCGCGAGCGCGGTGAGAGAAGGCGTTTTCAGCGCGGCGTGGCCGAACCGCTTCACCTGTGACGCGCCAGTGGGGACGCGCTGGAGCTCACCGATCCTGACCCGGTTGACACCGACGTTCAGCGACGCGTGGCCGCGCACGGCGATCGGCTCGGTGGCTTCGATATCAGCAACGACGTCCACGGAGCGACCGTCCGGATCGGTGAGGTGCACGACCGAGCCGCCGCCCGGTTCATCGAGCCGTTCGACCGCGGTCCCGGTGGCGGACGCGAGCTGGTCGAGATCAGCACGGGTCGCCTCGAACGCCAAGCCGAGAAACGCCGGTTCGCCGAGGTGGGTGACGTGCACGTGATGGTCCGTGTCGGTGCCGCGCATGTACAACGCGGAGTCGCTGCGGGTCGCGGTGTGCATCCCGAACGAGTGGAGGAACGTCTCCATCGCATCGAGATCAGGCGCTGCGAACCGCGGGAACGCCACGTCGTGGGCACGGATGATCGGATCAGGCATGCCGAGATAG
>JALHSW010000147.1 GCA_022865365.1 Acidimicrobiia bacterium
AACAGCTCGGTGCGGTCGCTGTGACCTGTCGACGCCACGCCAACCTCACGCCGGGCGCGGTCATGCACGACAAGCCGCTGACGATCGAGCAGTACCTCGAGGCGCGTCCGATCGTGGAGCCCTTCCGCAAGGAGGACTGCTGTCTCATCTCCGACGGGGGCGGCGCGTACCTGATGACCACACCCGAGCGTGCACGCGATCTCGCGAAGCCTGTCGTGGAGGTGGCGGGTGTCGGTCTCGGGAACTCGGGCACCGGTGCCCACTGGGCCCAGCAGGAGGCTTTCACGTCGACGCCGCAGGTCTTTGCCGCGCCGGTCGCATTCGCGATGGCCGGGCTCGAGCCCGCCGACGTCGACGTCTACACGTGCTACGACCCGTTCACCATCCACACCTTGATGCAGATCGAGGACAGCGGGTTCTGCGAGAAGGGAGCCGCCGGCGAGATGGCGGAGCGCGGCGACCTCGCGTTCGACTCGGGCGTCCTGCCCACCAACACCCACGGCGGGCTGCTCTCGCACGCGTACGTGCTCGGCATCGCCCACGTGGTCGAGGTCGTCCGGCAGCTTCGCGGCGAAGCCGCGGCGCAGGTGCCCGACGCCGAGATCGGCATCTACGGTGGCTACACCGGCCCCCAGGCATCCACACTCATCCTGAGGCGAACGTGATCTTGAAGCCGGTCTGAGGCATGGATGTCCGACCCGAGTTCCCGCTCCCCGACACGTCGTGGGAGCCCACGGCCGAGTTCTGGGCCGGCGCGGCACGCCAGGAGCTGCGAATCCCCCGCTGCGACTCCTGCCAACGGCTGTGCTGGTACCCGCGGGAGCGGTGCCGGCACTGTGACGGCGAGCAGTTCACGTGGGAGACGATGAGTGGCACGGGAACGCTCTTCTCCTGGGTGGTCGTCACGCACCCCTTCCTCCCCCAGTTCGCCGCCCTCGTCCCGTTCGTTCCTGCCCTCGTCGCGCTCGACGAGGACCCGGCCGTTCGAATCCCGACTCGCATGGTCGAGTGCGGCGCCGCCGAGCTCGCGTTCGAGATGCCGGTGCGGGTCGCGTTCCGACCGCTCACCTTCGAGGGAGTCACCGGCCAGGTGACCGCTCCTCTCTTCGTGCCCGTATGATCTCCCCGCATGAACACCCGCATGAACCGGGACACGTTCGTCGCCGTCGACCCGCGGTGGTACGCGACCAACCTCGGTGGCGTCGTCCTCACGGGTGTGCTCGCCGCGCTGACCCGTCGGCGCTTCCTTCGCTGGCTCTTCTGGGGTGCCGTCGCGCTGCATGTGTCCGAGGCTGCGTACTCGTACAAGGCTGCACAGGATGCCGGGTTCACCGAGAGCGCCCCGAAGTGGTCGCTGCAGACGCTCGCGGTCGGATTCCCGTCGATCATCGCGCTACGCACCGCGCGAGAAGACTCGGCGCGGGCGGCGTCAGCGGCCGAGCTCGGGCCACAGCGCTAGCGCGGTTCCCGTGAGGAACGCAGCGCGCGCGTCGTCGTCGAGCCGCGACGCGGCATGGCGCGCGTACTCTGCCAGCTCGGGGTACGGCCGATCGTGGGTCTGGGAGTAGTCCGAACCCCACATCAGCCGATCCGCCCCGAAGCGCGCCGCGAGCTCGGCCACGCCGTCGCGCACGTCGCCGTGGGCTGCCAGGTGGTCGAGCGCGATCGTCGAGACCTTCAGGTGCA
The DNA here is from genome assembly GCA_022865365.1 of Acidimicrobiia bacterium. GTDB lineage: Bacteria > Actinomycetota > Acidimicrobiia > IMCC26256 > PALSA-555 > JALHSW01. The sequence continues at coordinate 1,687 of JALHSW010000147.1, forward strand.
GGGTCGGGAACTCGACGAGTGCGAGGAGCACGTCGGGGATGCCCGAGGAGAAGTCGGCGAACCCACAGTGGTCGAGCGCCAGCGGGATCGCTCCCGGCAGCGACGGAACCGTGGACGCCAGCTCTTCGAGCTTGTCGGCCAGCACCGTCATCACAACCGGGATCCCGAGCGTGGCTACTTCGCGCCACACCGCCCTCGGTTCAGCCAGCCCGGTCTCGCCAAGCGCGACCCACCGCAGGCCACGCACGCCCTCCTCCCGCACCAACCGCCGCAGCTCCCCCACCGCATCACTCGGCGGGTCGCCCGGCGGGTCGTTCGACGGATCGCCCGCAGCGAGGTCGAGGTACACCACACTCGAGCAGTGCTTCGGGAAGCGCCGCGCGCTGTCGACGGTGTAGCGGTTGTCGAACCCGTACGCGCTGATCCCCTGCACGAGGACCGCACGGTCCACCTCGGCCTCGCCCATCAGCGCGAGTAACCGCTCGACCGAACAGGGATCGACCCGGTACCACGGCGCGGTCATCCCCTGCGGCGGGTCGAGCGGGTACGCGGCCTCGTCCGCCGCGACGACGTGGGTGTGGGTGTCGACCTGCCGGATGTCGGCGTGGCTCATGCTCACGCAGACAGGTCCGGGAACCGACGCCCCGCGGTGAGCCCTCCGTCCACGACGAGTGCCGCGCCATGCACGAACGACGCGTCGTCGGAGGCGAGGAACAGCGCGGCCGCGGCCACCTCTTCGGGCTGCCCGGCCCGGCCGAGCAGGTGCCAGTCGACGAACGCGTCGCGCACCGGCGCGAAGGCCGGGTCCTCGAGGATGGAGGTCATCGGCGTCTCGATCAGCCCCGGGCACAGGCAGTTCACCCGAACGCCGGCGGGACCGAAGTCGGCCGCCATGTTGCGCGTGAGCAGGACGACGCCGCCCTTGGACACGTTGTAGGCCGTCTGGCCCGAGAACCCCTCGAGCCCTTCGACGCTGGCGAGGTTCACGATGCTGCCGGATCCTGCCGCGACCATCTGGGGCACGACGTGCTTCGAGACCAGCCAGGTGCCCTTGAGGTTCACCCCCAACACCCGCTCCCATTCGGCGACCTCCAGGGTGTCGGCGCCACCGACGCTCAACACCCCGGCCGCGTTCACCAGCAGGTCGATGGCACCCAAGCTGTCGGTCGCCTCGGCAACGGCTGCCGCGACGGCCGCCTCGTCGGCGACATCTGCCTGCACCCAGGCACTGCACACAGAGCCGCTCGGCTTCGCGATGAGGTCGAGACCGGCGACGGTCGCGCCCTCGTCTGCGCAGCGCCGCGCGCACGCTGCGCCGATGCCGGATGCCGCGCCCGTGACGAGTGCACGCTTGCCGGTCAGTCGATCTCCCACGGACCTCTTCCTCTCGTTCGGTACTGGCTGCGCTGGTAGTGGGTCAGTCGGTAGAGGCAATGGATGGTGGCGTGCCGAACACGAGGTCGGGGCCGGTCCCCGTCACATCTTCGAGCGCTTCGTCGAGCGGCCGGAAGGCCGAGAAGCGCATGATGCCCACGACCGCGCACCCGGCGAGCAGGACCGCCGATCCGATCACGGTCACCCGGAGCCCGATCACCGATGCCAGGATCCCCTGCAGCAACGCCCCGAGCGGGACGCCGGCGAGCAGGCCCATGAGGTAGATCGACACCGCCCTGCCGCGATACGCCTCGTCGACACGGGCCTGGATCGAGGTATTGAGCGCGGTGGCGATCAGCACGTACGCGACCCCCATGGTCAGCATGCCCACGATCCCGATCGCGTAGCTCGGAGCGCCCCCGAAGATCACCTCACCGCTCGCGAACATCAGCACACCGAAGATCGCGACGCGCGACCGGAGGTAGCGGTCGGCCCAGAACGCGACGACGAGCGATCCCGCGACCGCTCCCACGCCGAACGCCGCGACGAGGAAGCCGTAGGCGCCCTTGCCCACCCCGAACACGTCCTCGGCGAACGCGGGAACGAGCTGCACCATGCTGCTGCCGAAGAACGAGACGGCGGTGATGGTGAGCACGGGCAGGTAGACGGCCTGACGAGCCCGGACGTACCTGACCGCCTCCTTGAAGTGGTCACGAACGCGCCCG
>JALHSW010000148.1 GCA_022865365.1 Acidimicrobiia bacterium
CCCGCCTCGAGTGCCTGGCGCACTCCCGGCTCGTCGTGGAGCCACGCCGGGCGATGGGAGAGCCACGGTGTCGTGTCGTCGAGCAATCCGGAGCCCGCGTCCACCATCACGGGTGGCCCGAGTCTCGCGAGCTCCTCGACGGGCGTGGCTTCGGTGAAGCCGATCATGCGGTAGTTGGACGCGTGCACCTTGAGGAGGAGTGCGGTCTCCGTTCGCAGCTGCTCGCGGTAGTCGCCGATACGGGTGCGGTTCGTGGTGCCGACCTCGACGAGGCGGCACCCCGACTCGGCCATGATCTCGGGGACGCGGAAGCCGCCACCGATCTCGACGAGCTCGCCGCGCGACACGATGACCTCGCGCCCGCGGGCGATCGCGCCGAGTGCGAGCAGGACCGCGGCCGCGTTGTTGTTGACCACGATGCCTGCTTCGGCGCCGCATGCTCGCGCGAGGAGCATGCCGGCGTGCGCGTGGCGAGAGCCGCGGTCGCCGGTGTCGAGCTGATACTCCAAGTTCGAATATCCGGTGGCAACGCCGCGGGCACTGTCGAACGCACCGCTCCCGATCGGCGAACGCCCGAGGTTGGTGTGGACGATCACCCCGGTTGCGTTGATGACACGGCGCAGGAGCCCCCGCCGCACGCGCGTCGCGCGTGCGGTGGCGTCGGCGATCACGGCCTCGACGTCGACCGGGTCCCCCAGCGCTGCCGCGGATCGGGCCGCGTCGACCGCGTCGCGCGCGCACTGGGCGAGCAGCGGCAGCGGGAGCCGCTCGCCGGGCGCCGTCGAGAGCGCGTCGAGAATTCGATCGACGGACGGCACCGCGCGTCGAGGGTCCACGGCGCGTGAGCGTACGCCCGCACCGGCGGGCGCCGGTCACGGGCCCCCGTACAATGTGATGGTGGAACCCCGCGACGCAGCAACGGTGATGCTGGTGCGGGATGCGCCGGGGTCGCCGGGTCGGCTGGGCCAGAGCACCGCCGCCCGGAGCACCGTCGAGGTGTTCATGCTCCGCCGCAACCTCCGCTCCGAGTTCGTGGCCGGCGCCTACGTCTTCCCCGGTGGAGCCGTCGACGCCGACGACCGGGGCGCTCCGGTGACGGACCTGATCGAAGGGCTCGATGCCGGCGCCGCCGACGCGCTCCTCGGCGTCGCGTCGGGTGCACTCGGCTTCTGGGTGGCAGCCATCCGCGAGTCGTTCGAGGAGGCCGGGGTGCTCCTCGCGCGCGACGCGGCGAGCGGAACGACAGTGGAGCCCCGCCTCGTGGCCGAGCTCGCTCCCGCCCGGCCGGCGGTTGCGGCAGGGGAGCAGTCCTTCGCCGATCTCGTCCGTCTGCACGGGCTCGTACTCGACGCCGGCGCGTTGCGCGTCTTTGCTCACTGGATCACACCGGAACCCGCGCCGCGCCGGTACGACACCTGGTTCTTCGTCGCCCCGGCTCCACCAGGGCACACATACGAGCACGACTTCGACGAGACGGTCGCGTCGGAGTGGGTCCGGCCGTCCGAGGCGCTCGAGCGCGCGCGCCGGGGCGAGTTCGAGCTGATCTATCCCACCTTCAAGAGCCTGCAGGCGATCGCGCGTTTCGCCAGCACGTCGGACCTTCTCGGAGCTGTGGATGCCGCATGGCGGGGCCCGCCGCCGGCGTTGCGAGTGATGAATCCCGATCAGGGGTGGCAGGTCCGGTTGCCCGGCGACACTGCCGGCGACGACGCGGAGGCCGATGCGCTCGCGCACTCGACGACGCATCGAGCTGGAGCGGGCACAGCAGGGAAGACCGTGCGCTGATGCCCGATCTGACCCCGGGTGTTCCCAGTGCGCTCTCGCCGCTCGTGCGTCGCATCGTCGCGCCGAACCCGGGGCCGTTCACCGGGCCGGGCACGAACACCTATCTCGTCGGGATCGACGAGGTCGCGGTCATCGATCCGGGCCCGGACGTCAAGGGCCACGTCGACGCGATCGTGGGCGCGTCGATGAAGGAGCGCGTGCGGTGGGTGCTGCTCACGCACACGCACCCCGATCACGCGCCGGCGACGGCCCGGCTCGTGAAGGCGACGGGCGCCGAGGTCGTCGCCTTCGCCAAGAAGGACAAGGACGACAGCGGAATCGTGCCCGACCGGCTCGTGGGAGATGGAGACACCATCGAGGGCACGGAGTTCGGGCTCGACGTGCTCCACACGCCGGGCCACGCCCCGAACCACATCTGCTTCCTGCTCGAAGAGGAGCGGATGCTGTTCACGGGTGACACGGTGCTCGAGGGCACCTGGTCGGTCGTGAACCCGGCGCGTGGCGGCGACATGACGGCGTATTTCGCGTCACTCGCCCGCCTCCGAAAGATCCCGCGGCTGCGGGGGCTTGCCCCGGGGCACGGCGAGGCCATCGAAGAGCCGCGCGCTCGGATCGACGAGTACCTCGCGCACCGCAAGCGACGTGAGCAGCAGATCCTGCGCTACCTCAAGAAGCAGGAGCAGGCGAAGGTCAAGGAGATCGTGCACGCGCTCTACGGGGACCAGGATCTCCCGGAGCCGCTGGTCGAGGCGGCCGGCTGGCAGGTGCACGCCCATCTGCTCAAGCTGAGGGCCGAGGGCAAGGTCGCCGGGACCACCGCGAAGGCGGTCTGGAAGGCGGCGTAGGTCGGACACCCCTGCCGGGGAGGCAGCACCCCTGTCGGGTGCGTGGCATCACCCTGGTCCGCACGACTCCGACGTGAAGTAGGGCCGGCGCCCAGTACTGCGGTCGCGTCACACCCCGTGCTCAGGGCTTGGCCCCGGCCTGCTCGATCAGGTCCATCATGCGGGCGGTGCAGCCGGCCATCTCGATCGGTGGGAGCAGGTC
>JALHSW010000149.1 GCA_022865365.1 Acidimicrobiia bacterium
CGGCAACGAGGTCGACCTCGAGTTCGCCGACTTCGCCCGATACTTCGCCGACCAGCCCGAGGTCGGGGTGATCGCCGCATACATCGAGGGATTCAAGGACGGCCGCACCCTGATGCTTGCCGCCGATCACGCGGCGCGCCTGCACAAGCCGATCGTGGTCGTCAAGGTCGGCCGGACCAACGAGGGCCGCTCGATGGCCAAGGCCCATACCGGTCACCTCACCGGTTCCGATGCGGTGGTCTCCGCGGTGTTCCGCCAGCTCGGCGTCACGCGTGTCGACGGACTCGACGAGCTGCTCGACACCTCGGCCGCGTTCGCCCGCACCGCCCCGGAGGCCCCGCCCGCCTGGGGCCCGAAGGGGCCGGGGATCTGCGTGTACGCCGTCTCGGGCGGCACCGGGGCGCACCTGGCCGACATGGTCGCCGCGGCCGGCCTCCGCCTCCCGCCGCTGACGAAGGCGACCCAGGCCGCGTTGCACGATGGTCTGATCCCGCCGTACCTGCGCGTGTCGAACCCGGTCGACTGTGGCGGGCCCCCGGTCGCGGATCAGCGCGGCCGCGAGATCCTCGACCGGATCCTCGCCGACCCTGCCGTCGACATCCTGATCGTCCCCATCACCGGTGCAGTCGAGATGTTCAGCGATCCCCTGACGCGCGATCTCATCGATGTCGCGCAGACCACGACCAAGCCCGTCTACGTGATCTGGGGTGCTCCGGCCGGCACCGACGACACCTACCCGCGCCGACTCCTCGACGGAGGCTTACCACTCTTCCGCACGTTCTCGAACTGTGTCGGCGCGGTCCGCGCCTACGTCGACTACTGGCAGTTCGTGCGTCGCTACCGCTCCCCGTTCCCGAGCACGCCGCACGCACCGTCGAAGGCGGCCGCGCGTGCTCGCCGGATCCTCGCCGACGCGGAGCCCGGCGAAGCGGTGTCGGAGCACGCGTCGAAGGCGCTGCTGAAGCTCTACGGGATCCGGGTGAGCCGGGACGAGCTGTGCACGACCTCGACCGAGGCGGTGCGCGCGGCAAGGGCCCTCGGGTACCCGGTGGTCCTGAAGATCTCGTCGCCCGATCTGCTCCACAAGAGCGACCTCGGGCTCGTGCGTATCGGCGTCGACTCGGATCGAGCGGTACGAGCCGCGTTCGAGGAGCTCACGACCACCGCGCGCCGCGCCGCGGGCCGGAAGGGCCGCATCGATGGCGTGCTGGTGTGTGAGCAGGTCTCGGGCGGTGTCGAGATGGTCGTGGGTGTCTCGCAGGACGACCTCTTCGGGCCGGTCGTGATGGCCGGCCTCGGCGGCGTCTTCGTCGAGGTCCTGGGCGACGTGACGTTCCGCGTGCCGCCCTTCGGCCCGGACGAGGCAACGCGGATGCTGCACGAGCTCGCCGGGTTCGCGATGCTCGAGGGCGTACGCGGGGCGAAGGCGGCCGACGCCAACGCTCTCGTCGACGCGATCATGAACGTGCAGCGGCTCGCGATGGACCTCTCGAGCCCCGAGTTCGCCGAACAGCTCGGCGAGCTCGACGTGAATCCCTTGGTGGTACGGCCCCGCGGCGCGGTGGCCCTCGATGCTCTGGTGGTGAGGAAGTGA
>JALHSW010000150.1 GCA_022865365.1 Acidimicrobiia bacterium
AACGCCTCGAGGCCGGGCTCGTCGGGGAGGGTGAACTCGGGCGTGCCATCGGCAGGAAGGGGACCGCGCACGACGCACACGGTCTTGGTCGAGTTGGCCCGCGCTTCGCTCATCCGAGAGTCGTCGGGATGTTCACGGCGCACACGCCGTCTTCTTTCGTGATCGTCTGCACGATGCCGCTGTCGTCGCGCGCGAGGAGAGCGGCCACGGCGTCTGCGACTTCGGTCGGGTCGAGCATGACACGGTTGCGCCCGGCGAGGTCTGTCTTCTGGCGGTCGGTGACCATCGGCGTGTCGATCCCGCCGGGGCAGATCGCGTGCACGCGCACGCCGGCGCGCCCGAGCTGGGGTGCGACGCTCGTGACGAGGCCGATGACGGCGTGCTTGGTGGCGGCGTAGACGGGGTCGCCGCCGTAGGGGAGCAGCCCGGCAACCGACGCGGTCGCCACGATGGCGCCTCCACCGGCGTCGAGGATCGCGGGGGCGAGTGCGTGGATCCCCAAGAGCACGCCGTAGAGGTTCACGCCGATCATCTCGCGATAGCGCTCGACGGGCATGTCGAGGAACGCCTGCGGCTCGCGCGCCGCGAGGATGCCTGCGTTGAGATGCGCGAAATGGACGCCACCACCGGCGCGTAGCCCTGCCACGAGCTCGATCCAGGCGTCGCCGTCACCGACGTCGAGGCGCACGAAGCGGCCGCCGACCCGGTCGGCGACCTCGGCGCCGCGTTCGTCGACGTCGACCACCACGACCTGAGCCCCGTCCTCGGCGAGCCGACGTGCGCTCGCGGCCCCGACTCCTGACGCGGCTCCGGTCACGACTGCCGTCTTGTCGGCGAAGGTGGTGCCGATGATTCGGCTCACGACGCGGACGCGGCTCCGGGTCGGTTCGGCCGATTTCGGGAGAGGTGCGCTCCGTTGTCGGCGAGCACGAGCTGACCGGTGACGCCCCGCCCGAGATCCGACGCGAGTGCGACCACGAGTCGGGCGAGATCGTCGGGCTCGTTCATGCGTTGAAGCGGGATCGACGCGGTCAGGGCCTCGACGTACTCATCGCTGAGGGCGGCGCGCACCTCGGTCGTGAGCGTGGTCCCCGGCGCGATCGCGTTGACCCTGATCCCGTGGGGGCCGAGCTCCGCGGCGAGCGTCTGGGTCAGGTGGTTCACCCCGGCCTTCGCCGCGCCGTACGCCGCGAGGTCGAGTGCCGGCCGGGTCGTCTCACCCGAGCTCACGTTCAGGATCACCCCGGGCGTGCCCGCGGCGACCATGGCTCGGGCCTCGGCTCGACAGCACGCTGCGGTGAGGAGCAGGTTCTGGGCGACGACGTCGTGGATGTACCTATCGTCCTGCTCGAGGAACGGCGCGGGCGCGCGGCCGCTGAGCATGCCGACGTTGTTCACGGCCACGTCGAGCCCGCCGAGGGCAGCGACGACCTGGCCGACGAACTGCGCCGGTGCGCCGTCCTCGCGCAGGTCGATGGTGAGCGGCTCACTGCGTCGGCCGGTCTCGGCGATCGCTTCTGCAGTCGCCTTCAGTCCGGAGGCGTCCTTGTCGGCGAGCGCGACGTCGCACCCGGCGCGCGCGAGCCAGACCGCGATCGCCCGCCCGATCCCCGCAGCGGCACCCGTGACGAGCGCACGACGGCCCTGCAATCCGAGGTCGATCATGCACTCGGCTCGAGGACGACCTTGATGGCCCCGGATGCTCGGTCGGCGGCGACGCGGAACGCCTCGTCGGCCTCCTCGAGCGGGAAGCGGTGGGTGACAAGCGTCTCGGCGATTGCCGGATTGCCGGCGAGCAGCGCGGCGGCGTCACCCAGATCGCTGCCGTGCTCGTGGTGGCCGTAGGTGAACGACCACCGAAACCCGAGTTCCTGCATCGAGGCGGCGAAGCCCGGAATCGAGATCGGCGTCCATGGGGTCTAGAGGAACAGAACGAGCCCGCCGGGTCGACACAGCGCGACAGCGGTAGCGAGTGCCGACTCGGTTCCCGCGCATTCGAACACGACGTCGTATTCGCCGTTCGTGCTGCCGGACCCGAGGCGCTCCCCTGCAGCGCGTTGGGCGTCGTGACGCGCGACGAGGTCGAGATCTCCGGCGTGCGGCCGCGATGCTGCCACGGCCGCGAGGCCGATGCTCCCCGCGCCGACGACGGCCACGCGCTCGCCGCCGGTGAGACCCGCGAGGCGCACGCCGTGGGCCGCGACGCCAAGTGGCTCCACGAGGCACGCATCCTCCAGGCGCAAACCGTCGGGCAGCGGCACGAGGGACGCGGCACGTGCGATGACGGCGTCGGCCATCCCGCCGTCGGACCCGACACCGAGCACGCGTTGCGCTCCGGTGCGGCAACGGTGCGCCGACCCTCCGAGGCACTGGTCGCACTCGCCGCACGGCACGTTCGGGTCGACGGCGACCGGCGTACCGTCGTCGAGGACGCCGGCGAACTCGTGGCCGAGCGTCACCGGCATCGGTCCGAAGCTCAGGAGGTGCAGGTCGGACCCGCAGATGCCCACGCTGCGGACGTCGACGACCACACCGCCGGCTGCATCATCGACCGGGTCGTCGACCTGGACGACTTCGATGCCACGTTCGGTGTTGCGGACCGCCCGCACGATCAGGCGCTCCGCTCCGTCGGACCCGAAGTCACCGCTCGAAGTGTCATGATCCCTCCGCTCGGCAGTGTACGAGGGAGCGAAACATGGGCACGGCAGCAATCACTGCAGACCAGAGCGATTCGTGGGAGCAGAACGGGTACTTCATCCTCCCGAGGTTCGCCGACGACGCGACGTGCACCGCGATGCACGAGCGCGCCGTCGAGCTGTGCCGCAAGGATGCTGCGGGGGAGTCGATCCGTCACTCGCTCGTCGATCCCGAGCGCAACCCGTGGCCGGAGGCGCGCGAACCGGAGGATCGCGTCTCGAAGGTGTTCATCCTCCACGACTGGGACCCGGTGTTCGGCCCGTTCTCACGTGACGAACGACTCGTCGCGGTGCTGGGCGAGGTGCTCGGTCCCGACATCGACTGCTTCCTCTCGCAGTTCATCTTCAAGAACCCCGGCGCGATCGGTCAGCCCTGGCACCAGGACTCCCTGTACTTCCCGTTCGAGCCCGCCGATCAGGTCGGGATCTGGCTCGCGGTGACGGCGGCGACACCGGCGAACGGTCCGCTCTCGGTGCTCGCCGGGTCGCACAAGGAGCCCGTCCACGAGCATGCTCCCGACCGGCGCCCCGACGCCAACCTCGGCTACACCGAGATCGTCGATATGGATTTCTCCGACGCGACTCGCGTGCTGATGGATGCCGGCGACCTCCTCGTGTTCGACAGCCATCTGATGCACTGCTCGTCGGACAACGTGTCCGACGGTCGACGTGCCGCGATGGTGTACCACTACGCACGTGCGGGCACCGTTGATCACACGTATGCCCGTCTGCGCGAACAGCAGGACGCGATGGGAGAGATGCCGGACGACGTCAGGGCCGCAGCCGCGGCCGGCGACGCAGCGTCGCCGTACCGCTGGATGGCCGTGCGACGCGACGGCGAAGTGATCGGCCACACCTGATGCCAGATCTGACGGAGGTGGCGTAGATGGGGGCGACCGTGCGAGCCGGCGTGTTCACCGGCGACGGCAAGTGGGACGTGCGTGAGCTCTCGGCCCCCCGGCCGCCGGCAGGTGGGGCCGTCCTCCAGGTCGAGGCGGTCGGGCTCTGCGGCAGCGACCTCGCTCAGCTCCACGGTGGCGTCGGGGTGCCGGGGGAGACCTTCCCGGTGGTGCCCGGTCACGAGATCGTCGGGCGCATCGACGCGATCACGGCCGAAGCCGCCGACGCGTGGGGCGTCGCCGAGGGCGACCGGGTCTGCGTCGACGAGATCCTCCGTTGCGGCGCGTGCGCGGCGTGTCGATCCGGCGACCCCGAGTGCTCGGGGATGCACGTCTACGGGTACACCCTCGGGATCGAGCGCGAGAGCGGGTGCTGGGGTGGCTACGCGGAGCAGATGGCCTTGTTGCCGCGCACGAACGTGCACCGCCTCCCGAACGACATCCCCGCCGCTGAGCTGACGATGTTCGAGCCGATGGCGAACGCGATCTACTGGGTCCAGCGATCCGGCGTGCAAGTCGGCGACACCGTCGTGGTGCAGGGGCCCGGACACCAGGGGCTCGCGTGCCTCGTCGCGGCACGGGCCGCTGGCGCGTCGTGCGTGGTCGTCACCGGAACCAGTGGCGACACGGCGCGCCTCGAGGCGGCCCGCGCACTCGGGGCCGACGCCACGATCGACGTCGAGGCCGAGGACCCCGTGGCGTGCCTGGGCGAGATCACCGGCGGGCGCATGGCCGACGTCGTGATGGATCTTGCCGCCGTCACGACCGCGACGATCCCGCTCGCGGTCACGCTCGTCCGGAACCGTGGCACGGTGCTGCTCGCCGGGCTCAAGCACTTCAAACCGGTCGAGGGACTCCTGACCGACCTCATCGTGCTGCGTCAGCTCACGTTGGTCGGTGGTGCGGGATTCACGCCCGCTTCGATGCGCGTCGCCGTCGACCTCGTCGCCTCGGGCCGATTCGACCGCTCGGTGCTCGTCGGCGACGTCGTCACGCTCGACACCCTCGACGAGGGGATCGCGCTGCTCGCCCGCTCACTCCCCGGGCGCGACTCCGTGCACGTCTCTCTGGTCCACGGGAGCTGATGCGGTTCAGCCTTCGGTGATCAGCCGCCAGTGATATCGGATGGCTCGATGCCGAGGTAGCGCTCGAGGTTGCGGTGGAGGTTCTCTATCCGCATCTCCTCGCGCGACAGCGTGAGGTGCGTAAACCCGGGTTGATGCAGTCCGCGTTGGGCCCGTTGCAGGTTCACGATGTCCTGGTTGAAGACCGTGCCGACGTCGGCGGTCTCGGCGTCCATCGTGACGTCGACGGGAGCCGAGCGTGGGGCGCCCGGTGCGACGCGTTGGAGGAAGAAGAGATCCAAGAGGCAGTCGTCGGGTGTGCCCCCGGGGCGCGTGCGTACGACCGCGAGGCTCTCGACGAGGAACACCGGCGAGATGTTCGGGAAGCAGTTGTACTGGTGCAGGTCGGTGATCTGCGCGTCGTCGAACGCACCGAGGTCGATCCCCGCGGACGCCCCCTGCTCGCGGATGAGCCGCGCGAGCAGCGCCCGCACGGACTCGCCGGCGCGACGCTCCGGCACGGGGCCGGGGTCCTCGCGCCCGGGCTGCCCGACGCGCTCGCCCTGGGTGGCCACGAAGGACTCCCAGATCTCCTGATCGGTCGCGCCGTCGCGAAGGCGCGGGCTCGGGATGCCGTAGGGCTGGCCGAGGCGGCCGTGTCGTTCCCATACCTGCTGGGGGCCGTTGACGTCGTCGGTCGAGGGGATCATCTGTCGATGGATTCCCTGCACGTGGTACGTCTCGCTGAACGCGTCGATGCCCGTCTTCCAGTTGCACGGCAGCGGGATCGTGATGATCGCCCGCGCCGCGTACTCCTCGGTCCGGAGCCACGCGGTCTCGTTGACGACCGGCGCGAGAAAGTCGGCCAGCGGCTCGGCGCTGAGGTCGAGGTTCACGAACACGAGCGGGCCCCACGTGTCCACCTGGACGGCGTTGAGCATGTACTCGTCGTTCTTCAGCACGCCGAAGCCCTTGCGTGACGGCACCTCGCGCAGGCGGCCGTCGAGGCCCCAGCACCAGCGGTGGTACACACACCTGATCTCGTCCATGCCGGTGCCCGAGCCGCTGCACAGCTCGTTCCCGCGGTGCAGGCACACGTTCTGGAACGCTCGGAGCCCGGAGTCGTCGCCCCGTACGATCAGCACCGAGAGCGGCCCGCACGTGTACTCGAACCAGTCACCCGGCTCCCGGACGTGATCGAGGGTGCACGCGAGCTGCCAGACGTGGGGCCACAGGCGTTCGGCCTCGAGCTGTGCCCACTCCGTTGAGATGTACCGGGACGCGGGAACCCGTACCGGCGTGCGGCGCGGGCTGACGTCGCCGATGGTGGAGCCGACGGGCGCCTCGTCGGTGACCTCGCCGGCGTACTTCGGTCCCCCCGGCGCAGCGTCACGAATGCGGCTCACCGCACAACCCTAGGCTCCCACCATGTCCAACTCACTCGAGGGACGCGTCGCCGTGATCACGGGCGCGGGGCGAGGGATGGGGCGTGAGCACGCTCGGCTGTTCGCGGCCGAGGGCGCGCGCGTCGTGGTCAACGACACCGGGGCGGAGCGCGATGGCACCGGGAACGATCCTGGCGTCGTCGGCGCCATCGCCGACGAGCTGAGATCGGCCGGGGCCGAGGTGGTCGTCAGCGATCACGACGTCGCGACGACCGAGGGAGCGCAGGCCGCGATCGACCTGGCGCTCGGCACCTGGGGCCGGCTCGACGTGCTCGTGAACAACGCGGGGATCCTGCGCGACCGGATGTTCGTCAACATGACCGAAGAGGAGTGGGACTCGGTGATCAGCGGCCACCTGCGTTCCACGTTCTCGACGACGCGCATCGCGGCCGGCCACTGGCGTGACCGCACGAAGGCCGGCGACGACGTTCGCGCGTCGGTGGTGAACGTGTCGTCCACGTCGGGGCTGCTCGGCGCGGTAGGGCAGAGCAACTACGGCGCCGCCAAGGCGGGCATCGCGGCGATGACGGTCATCCTCGCGGAGGAGCTCGGTCGCTACGGCGTGCGGATCAACGCCATCGTCCCGGTGGCGCGGACGCGCATGACCGAGGAGGTGGCGGGCATCGCCGACCTGGTGCGAGCACCCGCCGACCCGGCCGTGTTCGACACGTTCCACCCGGGCAACGTCTCGCCGGTCGTCGCGTGGCTCGCGACGGAGGCCTGCCCCGCGACCGGCCGAGTGCTCTACGTCAAGGGGGGTGAGGTGCGGCTCGTCGAGGGCTGGCACTACAGCGGGACCTGGGAGCACGAGGGTCGCGGGACCGTGGCCGAGGTCGGCGATGCTCTGGGCGCTCTGCTGGGCGAAACATCATGACGGAGGTCGGGCTCGCTGCCCCGCCCGGGGAGATCGACGCCCCGCCACGGTAATGGTGCAACTCGCCTTGAAACACGTTCCAGTCGCGGGCAGACTCCCCCCACGGCGGCATACCCTGTCGGCGGAACCACATTCACGGACTCCTAGGGGGGACTCGGTGAGGCACACTCGCTGGGTGGCGCTCGTCGTCACCATCGTTCTCGTGACTGCAGGCACGACCGCAGTTGCGTTCGCACAGGGCAGCGGCGACAAGCCGACGGCGACCGAGGTGGGGATCACCGACAAGGAGATCCGCGTCGCGGTGATTGCCGACGTCGACAACGCCATTGCACCAGGCCTCTTCCAGGGCTCCGTCAGCGGCGTGCAGGGTTGGGCAAAGTTCGTCAACGCGAACGGTGGCCTCGCCGGCCGAAAGGTCAAAGTCGACTTCATCGACTCCAAGCTCAACCCGGACGAGGCTCGCAACGCGACCATCAAGGCCTGCTCCGAGGACTTCGCGATCGTCGGCACGACCGCGCTGTTCCTGAACAACGTCGATGACATCGAGGCGTGCGTCGACAAGGCCGGTGCCGCGGTCGGGCTCCCCGACATCGCGGTCCTCGCCCAGGAGACGGTACAGCAGTGCTCGCCGACCACGTACTCGATCAACCCGTCAAATCTCGTCTGCTCCACGAAGGACCAGCACCCGCAGACCTATCGGGCCAACTCGGGCCGAGCGTTCTACTACGAGAAGAAGTTCGGCAAGGACCTGCACGGCGCATACATCTTCGGGTCCGACATCAAGGCGGCCGAGAACGGCAACCGCGGTTCGATGACGCAGATGCAGGAGGCGGGCTCGGGGATCAAGCAGGACTTCGAGGCAACCATCTCGGCCAGGGCACTCCAGGCCGCGTACGCGCCGATCGTCCAGCAGCTCAAGGACGACAGCTCGAACTACGCCCAGAGCGGCTCGTCGTTCAACTCGACGGTGCTGCTGCGCAAGGAAGCCAAGCTCCAGGGCGTCACTGACCCCAAGTTCATCTGGGACTGCACGCTCCAGTGCTACGACAGCAGGCTCCTCGAGCAGGGTGGTGCCGACGTCGAGGGCCAGTACATCTCGACGCTGTTCCTCCCGTTCGAGGAGGCGAGCTCGAACAAGACGCTCGCCAACTTCCTGAAGTACACGGGCAAGGACAAGGCCGATGGATTCGGCGCCCAAGCGTACGCGTCGGGTCTGCTGTTCAGTCAGGCGGTCGATCAGATCGTGAAGGCCGACGGGGTGAACGGGATCACGCGCCAGGCGCTGTTCGATCAGCTCGCGACGATCAACGACTTTGACGCGGGCGGCATGATCGCGACGACGAACATCGCCGACCATCGGCCCTCCAACTGCTACGTACTCACGCAGGTCAAGAGCGGCAAGTTCGTTCGGGTGAACCCTTCCAAGAAGGGGACGTTCGACTGCCAGGCGCGCAACATCGTCGAGATCAAGCTGGATCTCATCAAGTAGGGGTGCACCGACGATGATGGGGCGCCGCGGCACTTGTCGCGGCGCCCCATCGCGTCGGCCGAGCTGAGGGGGACAAGGTGAGAGGGATCCGCATGGTGGCGCTCGGCGCCACGCTGGCGATGGTGCTGGGGACGGCCGCGGTGGCCGGTGCACAGGGCAGCGGCGACAAGGAGTCGCTCGAAGCCAGCGATGTGGGCGTCACCAGCACCGAGATCCGAATCGCGGTGATCGCCGACGTCGACAACCCGTTCCAGGCCGGGTTGTTCAAGGGTCCGTCCGACGCGGTGCCGGCGTGGGCAAAGTGGATGAACACCCACGGCGGGCTCGCCGGCCGAGAGGTCAAAGTCGACTTCATCGACTCGAAGCTGAACGCGGACGAGACTCGCAACGCGATCATCAAGGCGTGCAGCGAGGACTTCGCGATCGTCGGGACGTCGGCGCTGTTCGTGAACAACACCGACGACCTCGTCGGATGTGTCGACTCCGCGGGTGCTGCCACCGGGCTACCCGATTTCCCTGTGGTGACCACAGAGCCGGAGCACCAGTGCTCCCCGGTCTCGCACTCGATCAACCCGCCGACGCTCGACTGCGCCACCAAGGACCAGCACCCGCAGACCTACCGCACCGGGACCGGTCCGACGCGCTACTACCTGAAGAGGTTCGGGGATCTGCACGGCGCGTACCTGTACCCGTCGGACCTGCGTGCGGCGAAGAACTCCCAGGTCCCGCTGTTCACCGCGGAGCAGCAGCAGGGGATCACGGCCGACGTGGACGCCGATGTCTCGGCCCTGGCGCCGCAGAGCGTCTACACCGCGATCATCCAGCAGATGAAGGACGCCGGGTCCACGTTCGGACGCAGCGGCCTCGGTTCGGCGAGCACCGTATCGTTCCGCAAGGAAGCGAAGCTCCAGGGCCTGAACGGCGTGAAGGTGTGGGAGTGCTCGCAGCAGTGCTACAGCGACTCGCTCCTCGAGCAGGGCGGAGCCGACGTCGAGGGACAGTTCGTGGACCTGCAGATCGTTCCCTTCGAGGAAGCGGGATCCAACAAGATGCTCGCGAGCTACCTGAAGTCGGTGGGCAAGGACAAGGCCGACGGCTTCGGGGCCCAGGCGTGGGCCGCGGCGATCTACTTCCGTGACGCCGTCAACGAGGTCGTCAAGGGTGGCGGGAACAACGCGCTGACGCGCGCTCGGGTGCTGAAGGCAGCCGACGGGATCAACGGGTTCACCGCCGAAGGCATGATCGGCAAGGTCGACGTCGGCAAGCGGATTCCTTCTTCGTGCTATGCAATCGTTCAAGTGAAGAACGCCAAGTTCGTGCGCGTCACTCCCGCAAAGAAGGCGTCGTTCAACTGCGACCCGAAGAACTCGGTCACGCTGAAGCTCGACCTCAGCAAGTGATGTCCGGCGTCCGTTCATCCGGAGCAAGCGCGGCCGGAAAGGACCGCCTGTGGCGACGGTGACCGAGCGGCTCACGGGCCGACAGCACCGGGCGACGCTGCTTGCCGGACTGGGCGTCGCGCTGTTCGTGGGCTTCATCGTCCAGGAGTCGTGGGCCGGTCGGGATGTCACGGGCGACTCGCTGCTGTTCTTCCTCATTGTCGGAATCACCATCGGGTCGATCTACGCCGTGGCGGCGAGTGGACTCGTGGTCACCTATACGACGTCGGGGATCTTCAACTTCGCGCAGGGCGCCATCGGCATGTTCATGGCGTTCGTGTACTGGGAGCTCAAGATCAACCTGGGAATCCAGACGCTCGTCGCGGTGGCGCTGACCGTGCTCGTCGCCGCTCCACTGTTCGGTGCCGGCATCGAACGCTTGCTCATGCGGCGCCTCGCGACCGCCCCGCTGGTCGCGCAGCTGGTCGTGACGATCGGGCTGATGCTGGCCCTCATCGGACTCGCCGCCTTCATCTGGGACCCAACCGAGTCGCGAGCCGTCGGCACCTTCTTCGGGTCCGAGGGCTTCAACATCGGCCAGACCTACATGCCGTACTACCGCCTCATCACCATCGTGGCCGGCATCGTGATCGCGATCGCATTGCGCTTCGTGCTGTACCGCACCCGTCTCGGCGTCGCGATGCGCGCCGTGGTCGACAACCGGGATCTCGCGGCGCTCAACGGCGTTCGCCCAGGACGGGTGTCGTCGTTCTCGTGGGCGCTCGGGGCCTCGATGGCGGCGATTGCCGGAATCTTCCTCGCGGAGGAGCTGAGCAGTCTCAGCATCGACACGCTCACGCTGCTCATCGTCGACGCGTTCGCGGCCGCGATCATCGGTCGGCTGAAGAGCCTGCCCATGACCTACGTCGGCGGCATGATTATCGGACTTTCACTCTCGTTCCAGCAGAACTTCCTCACGTGGGCGGGGCGGTGGAGCTCGGCGAGCTTCGCGATCCCGACGATCATCCTGTTCCTCGCGCTCCTGTTCCTCCCGCAGGACCGGATCGAGGGGCGGCGCACCGCGACGATGAAGACCGCTCGCTTCATCAGCCTCAAACGGGCGCTGTTCGGCTTCACCGTGGTGTTCGTCGGGGTCTTGCTCCTGGCCGGTGTGCTCGACCGACCCAACGTGCGACGCCTGACGCTCGCGCTGGTCACTGCGCTGATCATGGTGTCGCTCGTCCCCCTCACCGGGTGGTCGGGCCAGATCTCGCTCGCGGCGATCACGTTCGTCGGCATCGGTGCGTGGGCGACCTTCGAGTTCTCCACCGCGGGCGGCGAGCTCTTCGGACTCCAGTTGTTCGACGCGGGGAATCCACTGCTCTTGCTCGTGGGCGCGCTCGTGGCGGTGCCGTTCGGGGTGCTGATGGCGTTCCCTGCGCTGCGATTACGAGGGCTCTATCTCGCACTGGCAACCATGTCGTTTGCCCGCATGGCGGAGTTCGTCTTCTTCGACCAGCCCGAGATCTTCGGCGGGCAGGGGCGGCGCATCGCCGACATCAGCGTGTTCGGGTCCGACATCAGCGCGCCGTTCTCGATCCTCGGGATCGACTTCCCGCAGGATTCGGGGCTCCTCCTCGCCGTGGCGTTCCTCATCGGGGTCGTGGGGATGATGATCGTCGCGATGCGTCGCGGCACCTTTGGCCGGCGGCTCATCGCCATGCGCGACAGCCCGGCCGCGTGCGCCACGCTCGGCGTGAACCTGTTCCGTACGAAGATGGCCGTGTTCATGATCTCGGCGGCCATCGCCGGATTCGCCGGCGCACTCCTCGGCATCGCCCGAGGCACCGCGAGCACGATGGACTTCGCGATGCTCCAGGGCCTGCCGCTCCTGCTCTTGTTGGTCGTCGGTGGTGCGTCGGTGGTCTCCGGCGCGCTGGTCGGTGGCATCCTGCTCCAGGTGTTCACCTGGCTCACCGTCCTGTTCCCGAACGGGTTGAACATCCCGTTTGTCGATCTCGACGCGATCGCGCTCCAGAGCAAGATCGGCCCCGGCCTCGCCGGCATCGGGATCGGGCGCAACCCCGAGGGCGCGGTGACCGAGGTCAGCATCGCCTGGCAGGAGAAGGTCGAGAACCGTGGAGATGCCGCCCCGCCGGCCGCAGCATCTGCCGCGACGTCGGGCCAGCAGGCCTGACGTGGCGTTGCTCGACGTCAGTCAGGTCTCGGTTCGCTTCGGTGGGTTGCAGGCGCTCGACGAGGTGTCGGTCGATGTCGCGGCCGGACACGTCACCGGCCTGATCGGTCCCAACGGTGCGGGCAAGACGACGCTCTTCAACGTCATCACCGGTCTCCAGGCGCCGACTACCGGCCGTGTGCTGGTCGACGGCGAGGACGTCACCCTCGCGAAGCCGCACCAGCGGGCCCGCAAGGGCATCGGGCGGACGTTCCAACGGCTCGAGACCTTCGGAACCCTGAGCGCGCGCGACAACATCCTCGTCGCCGCGGAGATGCGCCGTGGCTGGTCGCGGGAGAAGTTCAATGCGAACACCCTGACCGACGAGGTCATCGAGCAGGTGGGCCTCGAGGGTGTGGCGGGGGAGCGGGTCGACTCCCTGCCGACGGGCACCGCGCGCCTCGTCGAAGTTGCCCGTGCGCTGGCGACGAAGCCACGAGTGTTGCTGCTCGACGAACCATCGTCGGGTCTGAACGAATCCGAGACGTCATCGCTGGGGACGCTCCTGCGCGAGCTCGCGGGCGAGGGCATCGCCGTGCTGCTCGTCGAGCACGACATGAGCTTTGTGATGGGGACGTGCGAGCAGATCCACGTGCTCGACTTCGGCCGAATCATCGCGGTGGGTTCACCTTCTGAGGTGCAAGCGAGCCCCGACGTACGCGCCGCCTACCTCGGTGGCGAACAGGAGCAGGTAGCCGCCGACGAGGCGCCATCCCTGGTCGTGGTCGCGCAGCGCGACAAGGCTTCCCCGATCTTGATCGACACCGAAGCGCCCCCCGCGCTGGCACTGCGCGACGTCCATGCCGCGTACGGAGCGATCGAGGTGATCCATGGGCTCGACCTGGTCGTACCCACCGGGCAGGTCTTCGCGCTGCTCGGGCCGAACGGGGCTGGGAAGTCATCGACCCTGAAGGTGGCGAGCGGCCAGCTCGAGCCCACCAGTGGCACGGTGGAGATCCATGGTCGGGACATCACGGGTACATCGGCCGACACGTTGGCGCGCAACGGTGTCTGTCTCGTCCCCGAGGGTCGGGGCATCTTCCCCAACCTCACGGTCACCGAGAACCTGCGCATGGCGACCTACACCGGCGTGTCGCTCAAGAGCGTGCTCGATCGCGCGTTCGAGCGCTTTCCGCGGCTCAAGGAGCGACGCAAGCAGGTCGCGGGAACGCTGTCGGGTGGCGAGCAGCAGATGCTCTCGATGGCCCGGGCGCTCGCGACCGACCCGAAGGTGCTGTTGCTCGACGAGCTCTCGATGGGCCTCGCACCGCTGATCGTGGAGGAGCTCTACGACGTGGTGAAGCGCATCGCCGCCGATGATGTGTCGATCCTCATCGTCGAGCAGTTCGCGCACGAGGTTCTCGGCGTCGCCGATGTCGCGGCGATCATGCTGCACGGGCGGGTGGAGTTCAGCGGTGCACCGGCCGAGGTCGGCCCGGCGCTCGACCGCGCCTACCTCGGCGGTTCGATCGCGGACTGAGGCTCATCAGCCTGACCTGGATTGGTCTGGCCCGCATTGGTCTGGCCCTCACCGACTCGGCGTGCGAGCAGCACCATCGCATAGAGCGCGCACACGGCCGCGCCGATCCCGACGGCAACCGGTGCGCTGGTCGCCGTCGCGACTGCACCCATCCAGATCGCGCCGAGGGGGAGCAAGCCGGCCCACGCGACGGCGAAGAGGCCCATGAGGCGACCGCGTTTCTTGTCGTCGGCGAGATGCTGGAGCAGTGTGTTGAGCGAGGTCGTCGTGGAGAAGTAGCAGAAGCCGAGCACCGCGATGAGCCCGAGCGAGAGTGCCCACGACGTCGACAACGCAAACCCGCCGGCGGCGATCCCGAACGCGAGCACCCACGTTGCTGCGTTGCGCAAGGTCGGGACCGAGCGGCGGAACCCGGTTGTCAGCGCCCCGATCACGGCTCCGACGCCCGACGCGATGACGAGGACCGTGAAGTCGTCGCGTGGATGGTGGAGCACATCGGTGGTGAACACCGGGAGTAGCACGACGTGTGCGGCACCGAACACCGAGAACACGCTCATCGTGACGAGTGCGGCCACGGCGGGTGGACGGTCGCGAGCGTGACGGAGCCCCTCCTTCCAACGCTGCCATCCGTTGCCGGGCTCGTGGCGGTCGATGTGGCTCCGCAGGTGCACCGGCGCCAACGCGAGGAGCATGAGCACGTTGCTCGCGGCGTAGACGGCGAACGACCAACCGGCGCCCCAGGCGGCGAGGATCGGCGCGGCCAGTGCCGGGCCGGCGATGCGAGAGATGTTGCTGCCGGCACTCTCGACCGAGATGGCGCTCGAGAGGTCGGCGAGTGGGACCGCGTTGGCCGTCGCAGCCTGCTGCGCGGGGGCCATGAACGCGAAGAGCGTGCCGATGCAGAAGCCGAAGAGCGTGAGCACTCCGGGGGTCCCGGCGCCGCTGAGGACGGCGATGCTGAGACACGCGGCGACGACGCCGACCGCACCGCGCGAGACCATCAGCATCTTCTTGCGGTCGACCCGATCGGCCACAACGCCCGCGAACGGCGCGAAGAGCAGCATCGGGATGAACGTGCCGAAGAAGAGGATGCCCAGCCAGATCGAGGAGTTGTCGGTGACACGGGCCATCTCGGATTGCAGCGAGATGTGCGAGATCCAGAATCCCAGGTCACCGATCGCGTAGGCGGTGAACAGGAGGCGGAACTCACGATGGCGAAGGGAGCGGAACGGTTGATGGCGCTCGAGCGCGACGGGTGGCTCACCGATCGCCGGACCCGGGAGGCCGGCCTCGTCCTCGGCGAGCGGCGGGACGGGTGCGAGCTGGTCGGTCACCGGGTCCGGATCATGGGGAGCCGGATCATGGGGAATACGTCCCGTCGTCGCGGCGCGTCCAGCCGGACGCGGCGAGGCTGCCGCCGTCGACGTGGAGGGTGGTGCCGGTGACGTAGCGAGCCAGGCCCGACGCGAGGAACACGATCGGGCCGGCGCAGTCGTCGACGTGACCCCAGCCCATCGGTACCTTGAGGTCGTAGGCCTCCCGCTGCCCCTGGCTCACCGCGTCGCCGAGACCCTCGTCGCCAGGCGTGGGAATGGCGTCGGGTGCGAGCGCGTTCACGCGGATGCCGCGCGGTGCGAGCTCGAGCGCCAACGTCTTCGTCAGGCTCTCGACCGCGGCCTTCATCGAAGCGTAGATCCCGAACCCGGGTGCGGCTCGCGACGCCTCGATCGACGTGACGTTCACGACCGATCCTCCGCGCGGCATCAGCGGTACGCAGCACCGCACGAAGTTGGTCACGCTCGTGAAGTTCTCGTCGATGAGCGAGCGCTGTCCCTTGGCGCTCACGTCGAGGACCGCGGCGTAGAACCCACCGCCGGCGTTGTTCACGAGCACGTCGATGTGCCCGAACGAACTCGCGAGCTCTCCGACCCAGGCTTCGACGGTTTCGGTGTCGCGCACGTCGAGCTGGGCGGTTGCACACCGTCGGCCGGTGCTCTCCACGTCGGCCGCCGTGACGCGCATCCCATCGGCGTCGCGATCGCAGATCGCGAGGTCGGCGCCGAATCGAGCGAGGGCGCCGGCGGCCGCGGCGCCGATGCCCTGGGCGGCTCCGGTCACCAGTGCGACCTTGCCTGCGAGCGACACCGCGTCGGTCCCGATCATGCTGCCCAGCATTCGATCATGTTTCGCTCACCGGAGTCTCCAGTCGACGCGATTCCCTGCGGCAAATCGCTCCTGGCCTTCCGCGATCAGGTCAACATCGTTCCCCAATCCCACGAACACGTCGGCCATCCGCAGCGCCTGGGTCCGCGCGAGCTCCTTGGCGAGCCAGACGGATCGAACGGTGCCCTGCACCGCCACCGGGGGACCTTCGGCGATCTCGCGCGCCAGCTGCTGCGCCCGGGGGAGGAGATCCGCGGCCGGGACGACCTCCTGGACGAGACCGACCTGCTGGGCCCGCGCGGCCGACATCCGCTCGTAGTTCCCGAGCAGGTAGAACGCGCCGCCACACGCGATGCCGTTCACTGCCGCGACGACGGGCTTCCACAGATCGGCCGACTTCGGCCCGAGCGACAGACCGGGGTCGTCCATCATCCACGGCCCGCTCGGCTGGGGGATCACGTCGCCACGGTCGATGCCGGTGCAGAACGCCCGGTCGCCCGCGCCGGTGAGCACCACGGCGCGCACGTCGTCGTCGAAGCGGAAGTCGCGCCAGAGGCCGTGGAGCTCGCGGGTCAGCACGACATCGAAGGCGTTGAGGCGATCGGGGCGATTCAGGGTGACGGTCGCGACACCGTCGTCGACATCGCAGAGCAGGGTGTCGAACGCCGGCACGCGCCCACCCTACGCGGCGCGTGCCGAGGCGACGCAACGGTCGCCGACTGAAAGGCTCGCGACCTTCCTCCTTCGGGTGCGACACGATGGCTCGGACCATCGAGATGATGGCGGCGAGCAGTGCGATCACCGCGACGTTGATCACCCCGGGGCCGGGGCTCGGACCGCTCCCAGGCCAGAACGGTGCTCAACGGGTTCTGTCGTGGACGTGCACCCCCTCCTGTCGTCGTGGCTCCCTGGTGGCCGCGTCCGCCGTTCCTCGGACGCGAGAACGGCCACAAAGTCCGTGATCACCCGGAAGTTTGTCCGGTTCGGGACCTTCAGCCCTGGGGCCGTGGGCGCATGTCGCCGACGATGGAGCAAGAGCGCGACTCTCCGAGAAGCGGCTCGCCCAGAGAGGGGTCCTCATGGGATGTCGTGAACGGAAGCCGAGTTGGGGTGTGCGCGACGAGCGCCCGCGGGTCGTCGTCGAGAACCCCGACTTCGGTGTTGGGTTCGCGGTCGAACGGGTCCTCGAGAACGCCGGGTACGAGGTGGCCGTGTGCGGCGGACCCGACGGCCTTGTCGGGCAGGAATGTCCGCTGGTGTTCACGGGTGAGTGCGAGCTCGTGTCGGGCGCCGACGTCGTGGTGCACAGCCTGAATCCCGATCGGAGGGAGCACGCTGAAGTGCTGCGGGCACTCCGGGCAAGACATCCCGGCACGCCGGTTGTGGTCGAGGTACCCGGCCCGAGCGCTGCTCGTCACCCGGGTCTTCTCGACGGCTGCGTTGTCGTGCCGTTCCCCGCGACGCGCGATTCGCTCGTCGGCGCGGTCGCGGAGGCGCTGGCGGAGCGCTGAACCCCGCTCCTACGCTCCCCAGTCCGGCGCTCCCCAACTCGGCCGGTGACCGTGAGGAGTCCGACGATGTTCGTCCAGGTTGATCTGCGGTCGACGCCGCCCATCGTGAGCCTCGAGGAGTCGGCCGACACCAAGCAGTTCCACGTCGCCGTGGTCGGCGGGTCCGACGCGGGCCTGGTCTACGGCGCGCTCGTCGACGCCGCGGCGGGGCGCCTGGAGGGTGAAGACGCGTGGATCACGGTCGATGCGGTGCGGAGGATGGCGTCGGGTCGCGTCGGCCCGGAGTGGGACGACGACTTCGCGGCGATGCTCGAGTTCGCGCGCGGCAAGGGCTGGCTCGACGAGGCCGGCCACGCGATCAAGGCCCACGTGGAGTGGCCCGGCTGAATCGACGACGCAGAGGGTGTCGGGGCGATCAGCGGTGCAGGTGCGGTGCGACGTCCCGAGCGAATGCGTCCATCTGGTCGAGGAGCTCCTGGAGTGACCGGTTGCGAAACCGCACCTGGAGGTGGTTCACGCCCATCGCGCCGAACTCGTTGAGCCGCTCGGCGAGCATCTCCGGCGAGCCCGACAGCGTCTGTTCGCCGACGTCCCAGCCCGGGTCGCCCACGTAGAGGAACTCGCCGATCGTGCCGAGATCGATCGGCTGGTCGCCGAGGGTCTGCTTGCGGTGCTCGAGGAGGAACGCGATCTGGCCGGGCATCTCGGCACGCGGGGTGCCCTGGGGCAGCCAGCCGTCGCCGCGCTCGGCCGCCCGGCGCAGGGCGGGCTTCGACGAGCCGCCGACCCAGATGGGTACGGGCGTCTGGCGCGGTCTCGGAGCCATGCCGGCGTCGCAGAGATGCCCCCAGTAAGGCGTCTCGAT
>JALHSW010000011.1 GCA_022865365.1 Acidimicrobiia bacterium
CGCGAGCTCGACGTCGTCGGGATGCAGGAGGGAGAAGACGCCCCCCTCGGGGTCGATGCCTTCGGCGTATCCGAGCAGGCGTGTGCCCGCGGCACTGGACGATCGCCATGCGCCGTCGGGTTCCAGCACCGTGATGATGTCGGAGGAATGGGCGACGAGGGCTCGGAATGCGGTTTCGGCGCGCCGGAGCTCGGCCTCGGCGGCGCGCAGCTCGGTGATGTCGTCGACGAACACGTTGTAGCTGCGCACGACGTCGTCCTCGTCGTGCACGGGTGTGACCGCGATGCTCAACCAGGCGGCGCTGCCGTCGCTCCGTCCCATCCGGGACTCCACGCGAAGGTCGCCGAGGGAGCCGAATGGGTCGTGGGAATCGGGAGAATCGGGGATCGCGAGCTCCGGGCAGTCGGGGAAGAGCTCGGCGATCCGCAGCATGGTGAGCTCCTCGGCGCGTCGCTCGACGAGACGGCAGAAGCTCTGGTTCGCACGCACCAACCGGCCGTCGCGCTCGAGCAGCGCACGTCCGAGCGGCGCGTGCTCGAACGCCGCTTCGAAGCGCTGCTCGAAGGCGTGGAGCCGGTGTTCGATCTCGGGTCGGTCGGTGACGTCACGGGCCCCGAGGACGATGCCTCCGACGTCGGGATCGTCGAGCATGTTGGTGGCGATCATCTCGAGGCGTCGCCAGGATCCGTCGGAGTGCCCGATCCGCAGGTTGATCGGGACCTTGGTTCCCGGTCCGGTCGCGGTGGTGCCCCCGAGTGACTCGACCGCGAGCCCGACATCATCGGGATGTACGAGGTCGAACGCCAGAGCCCCGAGGAGCTCGTCGCGCCGGCGGCCCAGCACGGCCTCGGCGGCGGCGTTCGCGTAGAGGAGCCGTGCCTGTCCATCGATCACGATCACGATGTCGGCGCTGTGCTCGAGGACCGCCCCGAGGAACGCGCCGTCCCCCCCGGGGTCGGGGGCGGTAGCACGAGGGTCGGGTCGTCGCTGCTTCGCCATGAGGTGTCGCCGCTTCGCCGTGAGCTTCGGTGCGGCCGGGGAGGCCACCCCCATTGCTTCGGCCCGAACGGATTCAGGCCTGAGCGCCGATTCCGGCACTCTCAGGGTTCTCTCAGTCAGGGTCCTGCGGTCACGTCGAGCTCCCCGGTGGAGCAGAATACGCCGGTGCCGATGCGTATGAACTGCCGTCACTACGAGAGCCGCACCTACGGCTCGGGCGAGGTCGTACGCAAGTGTCGCCTCGACGCTGCTCCCGAGGCCCCGTGGCGGTGCCCCGACGACTGCCTGATGTTCGAGGTCCGAATGATGGACGCCGGGTGGCAGGTCGGCACCCTCGAGCAGCCCACGCAGGCGCCCGAGCCCGAGCCCGCAGGCCAGGACGTCGGCGCGCTGCTCGACGCGGCGGAGGACATCGTGAACACCGCGGCACCCGACATCCTCGCGGAGTTCCAGGCCAAGGAGTCCAGGGGCCGGTTCCGCCGCAAGAAGAAGCGGAAGTAGAAGCAGCGCAAGGAGTCCGGGGGTGCCGTCGGTGCGAGCGGAGGGAATCGAACCCTCAAGCCCCGAAGGGCACCGGGACCTAAACCCGGCGCGTCTGCCGATTCCGCCACGCTCGCGTCTGCTCAGGGTACCGGCACCGTAGGCCGGCACCGAGGTGCCGGCCCCCGAGGCTGCCGGCCCGGCTCAGAACAGCGTCAACGTCACGTTGAACGTGCCGGTCGCGGCGTTCCCGGCGGGGTCGGTGATCGCGGGGTTCGGGGCGAACGGGACGGTGCCGCTACCCGAGCCCGCTCCGGCGTTGCCGCAGCCGACGGTGCAGCTCCCGACGGTCAACGTGATCGTCTTGTCGGCGTTCGAGAGCGCCATGGTGCCCGTGTAGCTGATCGAGCTCGCGGTCACCTTGCCGGTGGTGCCGGTGGTGATCGTTCCGTTGATGAGGCCGGTCATGGAGAACGTGTCGTTCCCGGCGATCTTGTTGAAGGTCAGCGTCCCGCTCGCGGCGACCGTCGACGGCTTCAGCGCCTCGGCGAAGGTGACGACCAGCGTGTCGCCCGCGACGACCCGGCCGAGCGTGCCGACATTGGTGCTCGTCACCGCGTTGACCTGGGGGGCCACGGTGTCGACGATGAAGGTGTTGGCCGTGCTCGTGCCGGTGTTCCCTGCACCGTCGGTCTGGGTGGCCTGGGCGGTGTAGGTGTTGCCGTTCGTGAGCGCCGATGCGAGCGGAACCGTGGCGGTCCACGTCGCCGCCGAGCGCGTCACGCTCGTGGAGTACGCGACGGTCCCGCCGGTGCCGGTGCCGTTGTAGATCTTCACCGCGACGGAAGTGGAGTCGCCAGTCGTGTTCCCGGCCGCGCCGGAGAGCGTCGGTCTCGTGGTGGTCGCCCAACCGTTGTTTGCCGGTGCGGTGAGTGTGACCGCGGGAAGTGTGTTCTTGATGTTGATGCTACGGATCGTCGAGGTCCGGGTCAGACCCGCGTTGTTGTACACGCGGGCGCTGATCCGGTACACGCCATCGGTGAGGGTGGTGGTGTTCCAAGCGAGCGGGTAGGCGCCGGCCACGGTCGTGCTCGTGCCGATCGAGGTGGCCGGCGTGCACGTCGAACCCGCGCACTGGAGGTACTCGATGCCGTAGAGGCCCGAGAGCGTGTCGGTTCCGCTCCCGGTGAGGGTGACGGTGCCCTTGATGAACGCGCTCGCCGCGGGTGGCGAGCCGAGAGTTGCGACGGTCGGGGCGACCTTGTCGATCTTGATCTGGTTCACGCCTGCCTTGACGGCCTCGGTGTTGCCGACCGAGTCCACTGAGAAGTACTTGATGGTGTACGAGCCGTCGACGGTGAGCGCGATGGACGTGCCGGTCGTGGAGCCGGTCGTGGGGGTCGTGCCGTTGGTGGTGGAGTACGTAGTGATCGGCGTCGCCGGATCGACCGGGGTGAGGGTGACGGTCTGGTTCGTGCTGAACCACGTGTAGGGCGCGGTGGGGACGAGGCTCCCGGTGTTGTCGGTCGTGACGGGCGCAGCGCGATCGACCGTGTACGCGCGCGTCAGGGTGACGTTGTTGTTGCCGACGTCGGTGACTGTCGCGCTGAGCGTGTACCCGTCGTCGATGCTCGGGTAGTTGGTGAGCGGGAAGCCGTAGTTCCAGCTCGTCGTGCCGGTGGCCGTGAAGCGCACCTCCGCCGCGCTCGAGAACGAGGCGCCGTCCCAGTAGAGGTTGGTAGAGCTCCGCTTGAAGCTCACCCGGACCAGGGTCACGCCGGCCGCGTCGGCGGCCGTGCCGCAGACGTCGCCGACTCCGGCCGTGCCGCAGCCCGCGTCCCAGTTGTTCGGCCCGTAGCGTGTGCTCGCGACCGGGAAGGTGATCGCGATCGTCGGGAGGACGGCGTCGACCGTCACGCGCGTCTTCGCGCTCTCGATGCCGGTCCACCCGCCCTGCCTCGGCGTGACCGAGTAGTCGTACGTGCCGTCGGGGACCGAGGTCTCGGTGCAGCCCAGCGCGGCGATCGTGCCGCTGCAGCTCGCCCCGACCACGAGGGGCGAACCACCCGTCGTGAAGCGCTTCACGATGTAGCCGGCCACCGGGGTCCCCCCCGAGAGCGTCGTCTGGGGCCAGGTCAGGGTCACCGAGGAGCCCGACGGTGTCGCCGTGGGCGCGTTGCCCCCGTTGACCGTCTGCGCCTGGCCGGCACCGGCTCCGGCGCCGGCGCCGGTCGAGAGCCAGCTGGCGACCGCGACTCCGGCGAAGGTGAAGGCGACTGCGGCGATACCCGTGGCGATCGCGGCCCTCCGTTGACGAGTCGTGCGAGGCGCGCGACGGCACTCGGCTCGCGACGCGAGAGGCTTCGGGCTCTGTGAGGAGCGGGATGCTTCGTCCAAGGTGCAGGGCCTCGTCGCGGTCGGCTCGCGGGGGAGAGGGCGGGGTGGCGAGCGGGTGGGACGTCGCCGCCGCCCCACCCGCTGTGCTCGCCCCGAGCTAGACGGCGCTCGCGCCGGTCACCTTCAGCGGGATCGTGAAGGTTGCGCCCTGGCAGGAGTCGTTCGCGGCGTTGCTCATCACCACCGCTCCGGTCAGGGTCTGGTTCGCCGATGTCGCGCCGCCGAGAACGTCGAAGTTCTGGACGTATGACGCGGCGGTCAGCGTCACGCTGACCACGTTGCAGCCCGAGTGCCCGGCGTCGACGGTGATGGCACCGTTCGGCTCGATCAGGGCGATGTTCACCTTGTACGGGTTTGGGTTCGTCACCGTGTACTGCAGGTTGGCCGTACCCGTCGGGTAGAGGTCGGCGGTGGCGGTGACCGTGTTGATGGTCAGTGCCTGGGCGGACTTCGCCTGGGCCTGGCCGCTCCCGGTCCCGTTCGCCGTCCACGCTGCGAACGCAACGGCCGCGACGATCAGGGCCACGAGGCTCACCGAGACGACGACCGCGATTCTGCGGCGGGTGCTCATTGCCGTGCTCCTTTGGGTCAATTGATGCTGCTGATTCCCGAGTGGGCCCTAGTGTTTCGGCCGAGACACCCAGTCCTTGAGCCGTTTGGGCGAGAAAGCGGCCGCGAACGGCAAAGTCGGGTACTCCGTGGGCAAGTCCGGCCCGATCCCGTCCGGTCCGATCCCGTCCGGTTCGTAGGCGTCCGGTTCGCGGGGGCTCGATTCGTGGGGGGTTCGGCTAACGTGCCGATCCGTCTTGGAGGAGTGTGACGTGGCCCAGCAGATCCCGATGGTCGACTACTTGGTCCTCGACGGTGAGCCGCATCTCGCCGCGAACGAATGCAAGGAGTGCGGTGCGCTGTTCTTCGATCGCCGCAACGGCTGCGCCCACTGCGGCGGCGCCGAGTTCGGTCGTCGCGACCTCGCCACGACCGGGGTCGTGCGCTCGTTCGCGATCATCCACCAGGCTGCACCCGGCGTGCCCGTTCCCTACATCTCGTCGGTGGTCGATCTCGACGGTGGCGGGTCGGTGAAGGCGAACGTGTTGAACGTCGCGCCCGAGCCCGACAACCTCTCGCTGGGGATGAAGGTGCGCATGGCCACGCTCGTCGCCGGAACCGACGACGACGGAACCGAAGCGATCGCGTTCGGGTTCGAGCCCGTCGCGAGCTGACCGCGGAACCGTCCTGAGAACGGAAGCCTGAGAACGGAAGCCTGAGAACGGAAGCCTGAGAACGGAAGCCTGAGAACGGAAGAGGGAGCGATCTGATGGCAGAGTCGGTGTGGGTTCTCGGCGCGTCGATGACCAAGATCCAGCGCTACCCCGACAAGGACCTCGTCGATCTCGGGTCCGAGGCCGCGCGCGCCGCGCTGGTCGACGGCGGCGTGACGATCCAGGACATGGGCGTGTTGGGCTGCGGCAACATGTTCCAGGGCATGGCCGGCATCGGCCAGCAGATCCAGCAGCAGATCGGACAGACCGGCATCCCCGTCTACAACGTGGTCAACGCGTGCGCGACGGGCGCCACGGCCGTGCGTACCGTGTACCTCACGATCATGGCCGGCGAGGCCGACATGGGGCTCGCCATCGGCTGCGAGCAGATGGGCAAGATGGGCCTGCTCGGCGTCGTCGGTGGTTCCAAGAGCGACAAGAACGTGTACGAGCCGTCGGGCCGCTACGGGTCGGTGATTCCCGTCGAGGGGATCCTCGGGACGACGCTCATGCCCGGCGTGTTCGGGCAGGCCGGCCAGGAGTACGCGTACGAGAACGACGGCGTCGGCTTCGAGCAGTTCGCGAAGGTTGCCGAGAAGAACCACGCGCACTCGGCGCTGAACCCGCTCGCGCAGTACCAGAAGAAGTTCTCCCTCGACGAGGTCATGAACGCGCGCATGATCGCGTACCCCAACACGCTGCCGATGTGCTGCCCGACCGGTGACGGTGCCGCGGCGGTGGTGCTCGTGTCGGACACGAAGCTCAAGACGCTCTCACTCGAGCAGCAGAAGCGCGCGGTGAAGGTCGGCGCCTCGGTGCTCACCAGCGACCCGTGGGCCGAGCGGGGCCAGATCCAGCCCGACATCAACACGCTCACCCGCAACGCGGCGAAGCAGGCGTACGAGAAGGCCGGCGTCGGCCCGTCCGACCTCGACCTCGTGGAGCTCCACGACTGCTTCGCGACCGCCGAGCTCGTCCACTACGACAACCTCGGGCTCTGTGAGCCGGGGGGCGCCGGCGCGTTCATCGACTCGGGGGCGCCGTGGCGCGACGGCACCACGCCGGTGAACGTGTCGGGCGGGCTCCTCTCGAAGGGCCACCCGATCGGGATGACGGGCGTGGCCGGCGTGTTCGAGATCACGACGCAGCTCCGCGGCGAGGCGGGCGACCGTCAGATCGAAGGCGCCAAGGTCGGGATGACCCACGTCATCGGTCTCGGCTCCTCGTGCGGGATCCACATCCTGGAGAAGGCTGCCGCGTAGCGGGGCGGGCGTCAGCTCACGTTGACGCTGCGGATCTCGCCGCTGGCGGTCATCTCGACGTAGCCGCTGCGCCGTGGCCCGGTGACGTAGATCCGCACCAGCACGCGACCGTCGTCGGCCGACGACGAGGATCGGTCGACGATCACATACTGCGCGGCGGGCTCCTCGATGCGCAGCGGTGTGTTGTGCAGCGTGGCGCGTTCGGCGGCCCGGACCATCGACGAGAGCTCTACCCACTGCACGGCCGAGGTGGGGAACAGCGACGCCTCGACCTCCTCTTGCGGG
The DNA here is from genome assembly GCA_022865365.1 of Acidimicrobiia bacterium. Classification (GTDB taxonomy): domain Bacteria; phylum Actinomycetota; class Acidimicrobiia; order IMCC26256; family PALSA-555; genus JALHSW01. The sequence continues at coordinate 6,686 of JALHSW010000011.1, forward strand.
CCGCTCAGCTGTACGGGCTCGGGCGGGGGAACGTCGCCGTCACGCCATTCGTAGCGGTTGATGTGGTCCGGGATCGCAGGGTCCTGGGCCTCGGTGATGAGGTACTCCGGGTAGACGGTGACGTCGCTCACGCGCGCCGGCGACGCGCGCACCGCCTGCTCGATGGCGGCGATGGCGCGGGCGGCGCGGCCGTGATCATGCAGGAGATCGACGGGCAGATCGCTCTCGGGCCCGGTCGTGTCCGAGGTGGTCGTGGTGCACGCGCCGAGCCCGATGAGCAGCAG
>JALHSW010000151.1 GCA_022865365.1 Acidimicrobiia bacterium
AAGCTCACGCACGAGGTCGACGGCGAGTTCCACATCACGAGCGATCCCCCGTTCGTCGTGCCGCTCGACGAGCTCGCGGCCCACGAGGGGATCGAGATCGATCCGGAGGAGCAGCGGGCGTGGCTCCACGACAAGTTCCGCGGCTATCGCCAGAGCCTGGCCCCGGATATCCGGCAGCTCGTCGAGAGCTACCGCATTGTCGACTTCGCCCGAAAGGTCGTCGGCGTCGGCAGTGTCGGCACCCGGTGCTGGATCGCGCTGCTCCTCGGGAAGGACAACGACGATCCGCTGTTCATCCAGGTCAAGCAGGCGGGGCAGTCGGTGCTCGAGCCGTACGCCGGGCAAGGTGAGCACGCGAGCCACGGTCAGCGCGTCGTGGACGGTCAACGGCTGCTGCAGGGCGCGAGCGACATCCTCCTGGGCTGGGTGCAGACGGCCGGCATCGACGGGGTCGAGCGCGACTACTACTTCCGCCAGCTGTGGGACTGGAAGCTCTCCCCCGACCTCGAGACGATGCCGCCCGAGAACATGAAGGTCTTTGCGCAGATGTGCGGATGGACGCTCGCCCGGGGCCATGCCCGCTCCGGTGACCGGGTCGCCATCGCGGCGTACCTCGGGTCGGGCCGGGTGTTCGACGAGTCCGTCGCCGACTTCTCGGCGGCCTACGCCGATCAGAACGAGCGCGACTACGAAGCCGTCACGGCGTCCCTTCGCACCGCGCCCGGAAGCTGACGCAACCGCAGGCTCGCCCCGTTACGCGCCGATGCTCAGCTGCTTCGCCGCTGCCTTGAAGCTCTCGGACTCCGGCTTCAGCCAGAAGCCGGCCTTCACGGCCGCGCCGGCCGACGCGTCGAACTTCCGGACGTAGTCGGCGTGGGTCGGGTAGAGCGTCGCGAGGGTCGCGGCGTCGAACGGCGTCGTCGCACCGAACAGGAAGCACAGCGAGCTCCCGGCGTTCGGCTTGCCGGTCAGTGTCGCGAGTGGGACGTCCACGAGTGGGGTCCGGATGCCGCCGACGGCGTTGCCGTGCTCGTCGCGCACGATCTGGGGCGCATCGCTGCCCGTGCTCTTGCTGGGAGTGGCCTTGATGCGGGGAGCCCGGGGCGGAGCCGTGCCGTCTCGCACCCAGTCGTCGAGGTGCGACAGCGCCGCGCTCATGACCGCGAATGTGGGACCGGAGTTGATCGGCACTGCGCAGCCGAGGGGACCGCCGTTCGCGGCCGAGGGATCGAGGATGGTCTTCTCGGCTGCCCCGTCGCCCGTGTCGGTGAACCCGATCGGTCCGGCGTACGTGTCGGCGTGCGCCGACCCGGCGACCTCCCAGAGGCGGAAGCGCCTGCTGTCGGGCTGGCGGGCTCGGGTCGACTGGAACTGCTCGAGATCGGTCTCGGTCTGCACGACGATCACCGGCACGTCGGAGTCGGTGCGGATGATGGCGGTCTCGGGGACGGTGTCGTCGGGAAGGCCGAAGCTCGTCGGTCCGAGCGGTGCGCCCGAGCGGTGGCGACTCGAGATCAGGAAGCCGTCGTAGACGCCCGCGATCGGCTGGACCCCGTTCACGTAGCTCACGAGGCGGAACGCGGCCTGCGACTTGCCCGTCGCGATGACGCGCTTTGTCTTCAAGTCGCCGAGTGGCTTCACACCTTTGGCGTCTCCGGCGGCGGCGACGCCGGCTTGGGAGAAGATGTCGAACGAGTAGAGGTCGCCCGGGTGGGTGAGCGCGCCGTAGCGCGCCGGGTCGGTGACCCTCAGCCCACCGGGTGGTGCGCCGGCGATGTCGACGATGGCGTCGGTGCCCTGCACGCCGCCGGCTTGCGCCGAGACGCCGATCCACGCCGCGCCTTCGCGCACGACCTGGTTGTGCACGAGGCCGTACACTGCCGGCGTCTCGAAGCCCGCCGTCACGTTCAGCCACTCCACGTAGACGGTGCCGCTGAAGTCCTCGGGATCCTCGGGCCGGTACACGACCATGCGGCTCGTGTACGGAGCGGTCCGGCTCTCCTCGAACTTCCAGCGGCCGTCAGTGCCGAGAGGCTTCGCCTTCTCGTAAGCCGTCGCGGTGCCACCGAAGAAGTATTCGTCGGCGACGTAACCGTTCTCTGTGAGGGGATCGGCACTGGGGCCGACGAGCGAGATCGTGTCCTTGCCCCCGCTCACCGGTCCTTCCACCGTCGGCTTCGCGACCGGCGCCGTGCTCACCTTCGATGCCGAGTTGCCGGGCGCCGCGCGGGCCAGAGCCGGGATACCTATGAGTGCGAGCACGGACGCGAACAGGAACGCGGCGACGAGCCTCGATCGGGACATTGGGGTGAGCCCGCCGCCGACGCAGGGTCACGCGACCCGAGCGCGCACCCACTCGAGGCTGCTGGGTCCACCCATGGCGGCTTCCCAGCCCTCGAGCTTGCGCTCGAGGTCTTCCCGGGACGGGAACGCGCCGAGCAGCTCGACCGTGATGGCGTCGGTCGGCATGTTCTGCACGTAGAGGTCGCCGATGCCGTCGGATCCGAGCGGTTCGACGGGCTCCGCCATCACGTAGAGCTCACCGGTGTCGGCGATCCACGACAGCTCGGCCCGAACCCCGTTGGCATCGGTCCAGTCGGTGCCGTACTCGACCTCTTCCGAGGCCCGTCGCTTCGGGTCCTGATCGTAGAACTCCTCGATGTTCATGCCGCTCCCTCGCGTGCAAACGTTCGTCCGGAGAACACTACGGCGTTAGCGTTCCGAAGCGCGCGCTGAGCGCAGCCGCACCGACCCTGAGGAGCCCGGGAATGGCCAGCCCGATCGAGGACTACGCAATCATCGGTGATACCCAGACCGCGGCGCTGGTCGCCAGGAACGGGTCGATCGACTGGCTCTGTGCGCCCCGATTCGACTCGGGCGCAGTGTTCGCCTCGCTGCTCGGAACGATCGATCACGGCCGCTGGCTGGTCGCTCCCGCGTGCGGGATCCAGCGAATCGAACGCCGGTACCGGGGCGACACCCTCGTGCTCGAGACGACCTTCCACACCGACGATGGGGTCGTCCGGGTGATCGACTGCATGCCCATCCGCAAGCAGACCGTCGATCTGGTGCGCGTCGTCGAGGGCGTCTCGGGACGCGTCCCCATCCACATGGACCTTCGGATGCGGTTCGACTACGGACAGAACCTGCCCTGGGTCACCGACCGCGACGGTCGCATGCACGCGACGGCGGGCCCGGATTGCATGGTCCTCTCGACCCCGGTCGAGGCGAGCGGTGCGGGCCCTTCGACCGTCGCCGACTTCGTCGTCGGCCCGGGCGACGAGGTGCCCTTCACGCTCGCGTGGTACCCATCGCACGAGCACGCGCCGCGCGAGTACAAGGCCGTCAACGCGGTGAAGCGCACCGAGACCTGGTGGCGGAACTGGTCGAAGCAGTGCACCTACGAGGGTGAGGCGCGTGACC